>CALMAV010000529.1 GCA_937859895.1 uncultured Bryobacterales bacterium
GGTCTTACCTGTGTGATCCTGATAGAATTCCAAGTCGCTGCTGAGCAAGGCCGCATATCCAGTGACATCGCAGGCCTCAAATGCTTTGTAGAGCTGCCGATCTGCAGCCATAATTTCTTTCTGAAGCGGCTCGTGCGGCAAAAGCCCGGGAGCTGGCCTAAGGTCAAGCTGCCCATTGAGGCGCTGTCCCGTGGCACTGCCCGCCAGATGATCTCCAATGTTTGTAAGAGTAAAGTCGAGTCCACCCGCAGCATCGAGATGGAATGCCAGCTTGTGATCTCTTAGGGAACCGTCAGTCCATGAGGTCATCTGATCGATGGTCCTGCCCATTCCGCCGCTGATCGAGGTACTGCTGCTCGCGACAACGAGCACCGCGGTATCGTGACTCCTCTTGCCATTTGAGTCGGTCAGAATGATGCTCCCGAACCAGGTGCCGCTTATCGGCGCAATCGCCTGGGCAGGAACAGGTTGAGCCCAGCAAGCAGCCGCTGCAAACATCCAAACGAAACACAGACAGCCGGTTTTCTTCACCATGCCGAATACGCTTTTGCGGGGCCATTTGTTCCAGTACCTAAGCTTCAGCCGTGAACGCCTTTGAGAACCTCTAAGACCGATAGGTCCTGAAAACGCGCTTCTGAAGCTGCAGGCTAATCTGTCACAAACCAGCTTTCCGTTATCATTCGGTCACATGGCCCGCAGACGATTCTTTGTACCCGCCATTCGCCGCGGTGCTGCTGAACTGGTCGGCTCCGACGCTGAACATTTAGTACGCGTGTTGCGGGTTGAGGCTGGGGAGCGATACGAGATCTCGGATAACGAGTCGGTGTTCCTAGCTGAAGTGCAGACTGCACGCAAATCACTGGTTGTGTTTCAGACTCTCGAGCCGATTCCTCTACAGCCTCAAACAGTCGAGATTACGTTGCTGGTAGCGCTCTTTAAGTTTGACCATTTGGAGTGGCTGATTGAGAAGGCGACCGAGCTGGGGGTGACAACCATTCGTCCGTTTGAAGCAACACGGAGTGAGCGCGGACTGGCGCAGGCGTCAGAAAAGCGGTTGGCGCGTTGGGAGCGAATTGTTTTAGAGGCGAGTCAGCAATCGCGGCGTGACCATCTTCCACGAGTGGAACCAACTGCTCGTTTTCGTTCAGTTATCGAAGCAGCAGCTGAGATTCGGTTGTTATTGGATGAGGATCGAGGGGCGCCCCCCATTCTGCAAAGTCTGCCGGCACAGTGCACACTCGGTCAGCATGTGGCATTGATGCTTGGGCCGGAAGGCGGGTGGACGGAAGAGGAGCGGGAAATGGCGCAGACCGCCGGTTGGCAGTCCTGTTCGCTTGCTCCTACAGTGCTCCGTGCGGAAACGGCCGGAATCGGCGGATTGTCAGTAGTAACGGCGGCTTGGGCGCATACGGCTTCAAGCCTGGCGCGGCACGATGACGGCATGGACGGGACGTTGCCCAACGGACAACATTGTGAAGAGAGAAGCGCCTGACTTATGCCGTTTCGCCTCCCCATTCTGCCGGATGGCCGCGATGTGGATGACGGCCATGTCGTCCGAGGCTTCGTTCAAGACAAGCGCATACTGATTATCTGGCGTGATCGCAATGAATCCGGGCCGCTGGGCTACATCGACAAGGCCGATCATACGGCGACTGTCGATGCCTAAGATGCATACGTCCGTACCGCTGGCACTGCCGACAAACAGGTAAGACGGCTCGTCGGAAGCGGCCATTATGCCAGGGTCGCGTCCGGCTAGAACGGTTTGATCGACTTGCAGCATCCTGTATGGGAAGACAATGGCAACGCCATCCATGCCTTCGCCGGTGATGAAGAGTTGACCGCCATCGGCGCTGAAGCAGAGGTTCTGGGGTTGCATGGCTAAGGGAAGCTCTGCAACTAACTCCAGTGACGGAACGGCTAACGCGGACAGCATACGATTGCGAGGATGGGCAACCAGAAGCAACTGACCGTCTTGCCGGAAGCAGACCTTACCGGCAGGCCCGTTCATCTGCCGAACGCGAACGGCACCGGAACGCAGATCGAGCAGGTGAATGGATCCGCTTCCGGTGGATACAGCGGCAAAGCCTGGAGCATTGATGGCCAGATACTTTGGATCAGCGCCGGTCTTT
Organism: uncultured Bryobacterales bacterium; assembly: GCA_937859895.1. Lineage (GTDB taxonomy): Bacteria > Acidobacteriota > Terriglobia > Bryobacterales > Bryobacteraceae > Bog-105. Next base: position 2,130 of record CALMAV010000529.1, read on the forward strand.
TCACGATGCAGCACTTGCAAGGATCGAGCGTCTGCGACGATGAGTTCGCTTGACGAGGGCGCGATGACGGCAAGTCGATGAGTTTCCGGTGAGAAACCGATGCTCGATACCGAAGGGGCGAGCCTATGCGTTCCCGCCAGTTGCAGATCGGGACGAAGTACATGCACGCTGCCGGTTTGCGGCGTCAGCGCGAAGATGTGACCGTCGGGGGTGGCCAACAGCGCTGTGGGTTCAGCGTTCAGGCTGACTTGTTTGGTCAGGCTGAAGGAGAGCAGGTCCACTACGGAGAGAGCTTTCTCACCGGCAGCGGCAATGACTGCATAGCCCAAATAGCCAGTGGCCCGATTCCGACGACAACTGGCTGCAAGGGCGGCCATCGCCGTTCCTACCGCGGTTCGGCGAGTCACCATTCGCATGATGCAATTGTCTGAAAATACGAAGGTTTGGGTAGCCTGGCCGACACTGTACCCCTATGTTACTCTGAGGTTTCTTCAAGCATAGAAGTTAGCTTTTTCATGAATTTCCGGTCCGTATTCAGCCTTATTTCTTCTGATCTCGCGATAGATCTCGGCACGGCCAACACACTGGTTTTTGCGAAAGGAAAAGGCATTGTTGTCGAC
>CALMAV010000530.1:0-6153 GCA_937859895.1 uncultured Bryobacterales bacterium
GCATGAGAAAGGCGGCAAGCGTCATGAGGTGCCAGCGAACCATTCTTTAGACGAGTACCTGGCGCAGTATCTGGAAGCGAGCGCCTTACAAGAGCAACCAAAATCTCCTTTGTTCCGCTCGGTGCTCGGAAAAACCGGGCAGCTGAGCGACCGGGCGATGACACAGCCCGATGTCTACCGTATGATCCGACGCCGTGCCGCGCTCGCCGGCATCAAAACCAAGATCGGCTGCCATACCTTTCGTGCGACTGGCATTACGGCCTACCTCAAGAACGGCGGACGCCTCGAAGTCGCGCAGCAAATTGCGGCGCATGAGTCCTCGCGCACCACAGGCTTATATGACCGAAGAGGCGATGAGATTTCCGTCCATGAGGTCGAGCGAATTGTCATCTGATTGCACTTCGAGCATGATATATGCGGAGCAAAGGTATTTTATTAGGTCGGCCATGCACCGCTCTATGCATGCAAAAGCAGAGCCACAACCTATATAAGGCAAGAGTCTTAGTGAAAGCTGTAATAGCTTGTCAGTTGCAGGTTGGCCGGACATCGATACAGCGCATTGTAGCTGCCGAGAAGATCTGATCCTACCGAGAAAGGCCAAAGACTCAAATATTAGGTCTAAGGCGTCTCAATGTAGGAATTGTTCTCGTCGGTTCCTATAATTGCATTTTAAAACTGTCGTTAACCCGCCTTTCAGATTACAGAGCCGCAGCCGTCAATAGCAGTTCCCTAAGTGAGAGACTCAACTAGCATTATGAGACTTCCTGACGAGCGATGATAGTAATATTGCAGCATCTTCCTTTGCCTGCTCACTAATTTCCGCCGGCCTCATTCGCTGAGTCAATTCCAACAGCGCCAATGCTCTCAATTTGCCACCGCGCCTGTGGGCGTACAACTTAGCAAGTTCCAATGCGGCCTCACCGGAATGTAGCTCAATCGCTCTCTTTAGCCAGAAGGTGGCAGCTCGCGTATTGCCGGCATTCAACTTATCTATCGCTAGATTTAGAGCTCCGGATTCATCACCGGCGTTGTACGCTCGTCTGTACCAGTACGCAGCTTTATCGAGAGATTTTGCCAATCCTAAGCCCGACGAGTAATTGTTTGCAATGGATACTTGTGCCCCAGTGTGGCCGAGTTTGGCTGCCTCTAAGAAAAATTGGTTCGCAGCTCTTATATCGCCACTTTCCTTAGCTCTTTCTGCTTTCAAAAAAAGCGTTTCTGGATCCGATTGCGATTGTTTTAAGGTCGTCATAGTTAAAAAGCAAGGGCACCTGCGCCAACCAAAAGTTCCCATCCTTCGAGACCGACAAGTACATCCACCGCTGCACCGGCTCCTGCCCCAGTTAAGATGCCAATCGCGAACCATTTAGGATCATTCTCATTCAGCCCATTTGTTTTGCCCCAATCCAGTGATTTCGGTATCCTTTTACCATCAGGACTAGGGATGGTCCATCCGACAACTTTGCCACCTTTCACGATTGGCCGAACACCTTTAAGAGGCTTATCAGGTTTAGCTGTGTAGTTGCGCTCGCCCTTTCCGTGTCCAGAGAACACGATCAGATCGTTGAGGTTACCTGTAAATGGGTTCGTCGGGAGCTTAGAAGAACCAACTTTTTCTATATGCGTAACCGAGAAATCTGATGGTCCGAGCCCGCCCGAATTACTGCCACCGTTATTACTATTTCCAGGCCCGCTGCCCCACGATAATCCATTCGATGGCCCTCCATATTGCCACCACCATAACGACACCGAGTCCGGAGTGCCTCCAAACACCGTTATTGTGCAATCCGGACACTTGACCGATACCGGAAGATCAATGATTTGCGTTCCCGCTGGGAAACCGCCTGTTATTGCATCCAGCCCACTGGGGTCGGTGTACCGCAGAGGATTTCCCAGCGCATAGCTGTAGCCGTTCCAGCTTTGCGGGTTCATAGGATCGGCACCGGCGTTCCCGGGATCAGGCGAGGTAAACCGGCCGATGGCGCTTCCAAACATGCGGGCATTGAAGTAATCCTCGCCGGTTTCCCCATCGCGCATCTGACCGGTGAACTTCTGGGCGAGCGTGTCGTTCGCGCTCCACTGTGCATTTCGGCCCACGGCTGTCTCTTCTCCGTAGGGCAGGTAGTCATGCCGGGACACGACGTTGCCGGCCTGATCGGTGACCAGGCGGAGATTGCCGAGGTGATCGGTGCTCAGGTAACAGGTCTGGCACGGAGCGGGCTGGGCCACCGAAGAGTCGTATTCGGCAGCCAAGACACCGAAGGCGTCATAGACAAAGTTCACCACTCCGCCGGGACCCGATTTCTGCACGCGCTGCCCTGCCCCGTCGTAAAAGTAGTTCTCGACGCCCCCACCCATCGCCGCGGGTGCAGTCACCGAGACCTGATGGTTCTCGGCGTCGTAGGTGATTGAGTTCCCATTGACGACTAACTGATTGCCAGCCTGGTCGTACCCAACGCTTGGCAGCTGATTTCGGGTAAAGGCATTGGTTGTCGGAGTATTGCCCGCTGGAGCCTGGCCCGTACTGCCGGACACCCACATATTGCCCCACTGGTCGTACCCGAAGTTACGCGACCAGCCACCGGAATCGCTGGCCGAGACCACACGGTTCAGAACGTCATAGCCAAAGCTTTGCTGGAACGTTAGCAGCTGACTATAGCCGGCGCCGCCGTGCTCGGCCGTCATCCCGTAGAGGTTGCCGTTGCTGTTGGTATTGCCGCCCCAGTTCCAGGTCAGGCGCATGAGCAGAGAGCTATCGGAGTTGTTGATCGCATCCGATGATTGAGCAGGCTGCAGGCGCGGGTTGTAGGTATTGCGGCGTCCCACCGTATTGCCCATCAAATAAGATTCAGGAGCCCCGTGCGACGCATAGCTGAGATTACTGACATAGTTGGCGCTGATGCCATTCCGCACTCCTGTCAGTTGAGAGGGTCGCCCTGCCGCATCGTAGCCGGTTTGCACCACCCGGCCAGATGGATAAGTTTCGCTGACCAGCGCACCGGCCAAATTGTAGAGGTACGCAAAGCTGTACGTCTGCCCGGCAATGGCTTGGCTGCTGGCCAAGGGTTGCCCCACACTGTTGTACGCGCCATACGTCGTCGTCGAGACACCGCTGGTGGTAATTGATTTGAGTTGCCCGTTTCCGTTGGGGGTTTCTCCATTTCCGTAGTAGGTGTAAGCCACATTCGGAGAACCCGATGAATACACGACGCTATTGATCTGATTGCCCGCATCGTAGCCGTAGGTGGTGACAATGCCGCGGGCGTCCGTACGGGTTTGCAGATTGCCTGCCGCATCGTACCCATACCGGACCGTTCCACTTTCCGGGTTTTGCGCGCTGGTCAGACGCCCCAACGAATCGTAGACGAAACTACGTGTCAGGCAATTGTTGCAATAGCCCTGGCTGACAGCAGTCAGATTGTCCAGCAGATCGTAGCCGTAGTCGGTCGTCTGGTTCAATCCGCCTGGATCTTCGAGAACATTGACTAGGCGCCCTAAGGCGTCGTAAGAGTAGCGCTTGGAGTGCCCGGCCTGATCGGTAGCCGTCGTGGTATTGCCCGAGTAGCTGGTTCGTGCCACTGCGCCGTCCGGGGTGGTGACACTTTGCGTTCGGCCGAGGCTGTCATACCGGTAGCTAGTGGTGAAAACCGTCTCGCCCGGGCGTGCCGGATTGCTGACGGTGGCTGTGCGGCCTAGAGCATCGTAGGTTTGGGTCGTCGCGATGTATTGGGATCCGTTCTCATAAGTATCGGTTTCCGAAGGACGGCCCATGCCGTCATACAAGGTGCGCGACCGTAACACACGATCTCCGGCGGAAGCCTGATCCTGACTGCTGTCCACCTCATTCGGGCTGGGATAGGTACTCTGGCTGGTGGCGCCGTTGGGCAGGGTGGTCTGGGAGAGACGATCCAGAACCGGATCGTAGCTGTATTGCGTAACCCCTTGATTCATGTTCGTGCTTCTTACAGGCTGGCCTGAACTGAAGTCGTAAGTCCAGGTGATGGCATGGCCCAGCGGATCGGTTGAGCTGGTGGCATGCGCATAGGAATTGCGGTTGGCCCCATCGCTGTACGAATCGGTATAGATGTAGCTGGTTGCGTGGTTGTTGGGATCGGTAAGGTTAACCAGATTGCCAGCAATATCGTATGTCATGGTGCTGGTGAGAAAAGTGCAGCTTCCTCCTTGCAGCAAACACTTCCTGACCGAGGTCAGATTGCCCCGGGTTCCCTGTCCAGCAAAATTTGTGTTGTCATGGTCAATGATCCCTCCGGCGTTCGCCATGGAGCCTTCGTCGTAACCCATCTGAGTGTCAGCCACTAGAGCCGAATTGCCATCCAGGATCTTTGTTTCAACCGGAAGGCTGACCAGATTGACAGTTAGGTAAGGGGCAGCTGTTTGATACGTGGTTTTCGTGTCACGCAGGAGCGGCCCAGGTGAACCGTTTCCCCAATTATGTTCCGCGCGATCAATCAGGTTGTTGTAGCCGTCGTAGGCAAAGGTGACTTGCGAGACTTGGTTGGTGTCATCCAGGATCGTAGTTTGCGAAATCAGATGCGGATTGTTCATGCAGCCTGTTCCTCCAGCATCGTAGGCGTACTGAACCGTTACCAAGGCGGAGGGAGCACCGGTGTCGGTTTGGTAAGTCAGCCCTTCCTTGGCGCTATTACAACTGGTTCCGTTTAAGCTAAGTGTGTCTAGCGGAGAACCGAACATGCTAGTGACTGTTTGCGCTTGTACGCCGCCGTTGCCATCGTAAGTCACAGCGGTGTCTTGCGTGTTGGAACCGGATGCGCTCACAGTGTAATGCGTCCGGGAAGTCAGAGCTGACCCATTAGCATACTCGCGCCGTTCTTGCAATCGGCGATAGACCATCACTGGATTGGTATCGGTTGCCACTCCCTCGAATCCGCCGCTGCTCCCATTGTGGCCATTGCCGAAGTCGTACTCAACCGCACCGCCCGTTGGCAGAGTGACACGAGCCAACTCGCCATAGCTGTTGTATTGGAACGTGTGACGGCTTCCGTCCGGGTATTGAATATAGCTTGGAAGAATCGGGTCGAAGTTATAGGTCGGCTGCCCGGTTCCCGGAAACAGCTGGTCAATGGTCGTAACAGCGCCACTCCGCAACATGCCGCTGGCGGACAAGTGAGCTTGCACGAGCTGAATTACCCTTGCAGCTCCTGCAAAGCCAGGGTAAGTGATCGTGGTACATCCACCACACGAAGAATCGTTGTAGTTGATTGTGGTAATCCGTCCAGTAGAATCTGTAATCTGAGTTGGTGCAGGGACCCACAAGTACCAAGTAACAAATTCGATCTGACCTCCGTAGAGAAAACTGGTTCGATTGCCGTTCCGGTCTTGTATCCAAGTGACGGTTGAACCATCGATTCGGTAATTGGTTCCGTTGGACAATCGGAGAACGCCGTTGACTTTCGCATCCGCTTCACCAATGCCCGGTGCCGTTGTATCCATCACGGGCGAATCGGATACAAATTGCATCGAACTTCCATCCGTGCTGTGGAACAGAACACCCCGGCCAGCATCAACGCGGCTTGGTTGCGTACTGCAAGCATTTGGAATGCTATACGGTGCTCCGTTTGTATTCTGGTCCACCAGTTCGATCTGAGAGCCATTCGGACTGACAAACACAATCCGCCCCAGTGTTGAACCCACCGCGCTTGCGGCATTTGGACACGAAACAAAGTTCGATCCGGTACGGCTGAACACCACTCCGGCCCCCAAGGGTCCTAGCACACCTTCCGGTCCAGCAACGTTGGAACTCGGATAAGGATCAATTGCAATGAAGGGAGTGGAGCCGGCAAATCGTTTCGACGCCAACCAGGTTTGCTGTAAGTTCCAGATCAGATCAAATCCTGCTTCGCCCCGACCACCCACGTGATAGAGCGGGATAGCTGGGTTCAGCGTTCCACTGAATGAGTTGTAATGCTCGAATCCAGACAGCGCATGCGAGCCAGCTGGCGTGCCCGGCGCGATTCCAGCAGGCGTTACCCCGTCTATTGGCGAAACGGTTTGACCTGCGGCACTAAGAGCAAAAACGGCCAGTAAGCCAACCGAGAGCAGCTGTTTCGAAAAGAGCGTTCTGGCTCCAGCCCGAATAGAGTGACGGGGAATAAGCATGGGTGTGTGTACACC
>CALMAV010000530.1:6163-10451 GCA_937859895.1 uncultured Bryobacterales bacterium
AGGTCACATCGAAAACAGGGTGGGAACAAGACGCCCAGGGTGTTTTCTGAGGAGCTAGACGGTAATAGCTAAGAGGCACAGGATGTGCTTCTCAGGACTGGGGTATCCCTCAGATTGTGCCCGAGCGTATTCGTTTCTTTGCCCAAACCTGACAACCTGATCCACGATGCTTCTCCGTGCAGATTCTCTCCAGCTGTGTAAACCACGCTTCAACAGAAATCGTTTTAAGGACCTGCTCACCGGCAAGTTACTGCTGTGCTTAGCGGGGTACCTTCTGGTTGCCGTGCTCCCTGCCCATGCTCAGGGATTAACTAGTTTGTTGGTGACCGGTGGCGACCATGCTTATTTCGTAGATGCAAATCAACATGTCAACCAAATGTATTTCACCGGATCGGGATGGACTTTCCAAGACATTACCCTTGCAGCCAATGCCCCTCTAGCAGCCGCCCAATCGGAGGTCACCAGCTTACTGGTGGGTGGTGGAGACCATGTGTACTTCTTTGACCTGCACTGGCATGTGGCTCAGATGTACCCGTCGAGCAATGGATGGATTTACCAGGATCTTACTGCTCTCTCCGGCATGCCGGATGCACCTGTGACCGGCAGCTCCATCACAAGTGCTCTCCTTGGAGGCGCGGATTACGTTTTTTATCAAGGCTCAGACAATCACGTTAAGCAGCTTTGGTGGACGGGGCAACGCTGGGCGGGTGCTGACCTCTCTCCTATGACGCAACCAGTGATTCTCCCTTCGCGCGGAAGCAAGTTCTCGCTTGTCAGCGAAGGGGGTCGATTGCACCTGTACTACACCGGGTCCGATCAACACGTTGACCAACTCTTCTGGACGGGATCAGCTTGGGTCTGCCAAGACTTGACGGTTGCAGCTGATCAAACTGCAGCCGTGAAAGCGACTAACAACTCTTCTCTAAGCTCCGTGTTTGCGAATAACCTGTCCTATGTCTATTACTTCAGCCCGTCCATGCACATCATGCAGCTCGCCTGGGATGGGTCACATTGGCATAACTTCGATTTGACATTTGCGAGTAGCGCTAAGGTGGTAGCAGCTGCCAATAGCGGACTGACCAGCTTTAACTTTACAAACGGCATGCAGTTTGTCTGCTATGTCGATCCTAATAAGCACGTCGATCAACTCTGGTGGAACACCCAAAGCTGGATCAATCAGGATTTGACTGGTTTCAGCGGAGCCAGTACACAGGCTTCGCCACAAGCGGATATGGCCAGCCTGGTCATTGGTGGAGGCGGACACATCTATTACACCGACACAACGGGGCATATTAACCAGCTCTACTATGACAACAACGTCAAGAACTGGGTCAATCAGGATCTAACGGCGCTGAGTTCAGGGCGGCCAAACAACAATGGCGGCCACTCTCTGTGCCGCGAATATATACACTTGGGCAGCAGCCTGATTGCCATTGAGAATGTGCAGTACTAATGAACTCTACGGTCCTTTTTTGGATCGTTTGGGCGGAGGCGCTACTGGAGGCGAAGCCAGAGCAGCCGGCAGAGACTGAACTGTCCTCTGCAATTGCTCGACCTGGCCTTGGAGTTGCAGGACTACAACATCGGTACGACCTTGTTGCCAAAACACTCCTGCACCTGCCCCAAGGAGAAAGATCACGAATGCAATGGCCGGCAGAATCCACCCTTGCAGCTCCTGCACTTGCTTAGCCAGCGCCGCATTTTTCAGATCGACATTTTCGGCTGTATTGATGAGTCGGATAGCCGAGTTGTCCAGAGTCGTAGCCGCTCTTTTCAGAGCGTCAATGTTCGCGCTAATAGTAGCCGCCATATTGCCATACTGGCCTGCAATCGGCTTGACGGCTACGGCAACATCTCCGGCAACCCTCTTCAAGTCGCGCGTGGCGTCCGTCAGGAATACTTTGCTTTCTTCGATCCCGGTAGCCACCAGCTGCTGCCGAAAACTTCCCCCATTGCCTTGGCGATCGCAGCTGGCTGAACCCCGGCTGCAATCTCGCGGGGCAGCTGATTCAATCGTTCCTGCAACTGCTGGTGATAGCGCTCATTGAGTCTGACTTCTTCCTGCAGCGCCCCATAGGCTTCGCCCCAAAACTCCCGGAGCTTGGATTGCTCGGCGGCCAGCGACTCGGGCAACTGGCGTCCGATCAAGGTGAGGAAGCCAAACAGCTGGGCGACCCGGACCAGCTCGTCCTCCGGTGGCAGTGAATGAACATAAGAGACCAGCGCCCCGTACCAGGCTCGGTCGTTCGGATCGGGTAAATGCTCGGCCAAGCTGAGCAGCGGGTCTTTCTTGGCCGCTGCTTGAGGAGCGGTTGCTGCGCTCATAGCAGGAGCAGGTCATTGACCCGGTCGAGTTCGTCAAACAAGCCGCGCTGATACTTCTGCGCCCGAATAATGGTGGTCCACTGGCCCAGCTCGGGAATGCCTGTCTGCCGTTTCGCGACCTGCTCCAGGGTGACGCCGTACTGCCGGGCGGGTCCTTCCACCTTCGCTTCGCGGTGCCCCATGATGATCTCCCGCGGATGAAACAGGCTCCGGAACTGTTCGACCTTCGAAGCTTGCTCCCAATCTTTGAAGCTGGCCGGTTGCTTTCAGGGCGTTCTTGACGATCAGATACTGAACTCGGTCCTGCACTGCCTGCGCCCAATTCAGCACGCTTTCCATACTGGCCGGGTCGGGCGTCACCAGGCCAATGGCGGTAAAGGCCACTCCCAATTCCCGCGCTCCCTCGTACATGGTGTCGAACCACCGGTAGGCCACCTGGCCTGAGCCGCTGCCCATGTCGGCAATCACAATCGGCGTTCCTTCTTCCAGGGCATCGAGCACCGCATCGAGACCTTCGGAGGTATGGATATTCACCTTGCGCGTCTTGTCGCGGTAGAAGTGGGCGAGGCTCCCACGCGCTTTGTTCTCGGTATCGAGATCGAGCAAGGTGAACGGGATCTGGTGCTTGTCGAACCACTCGACAAGCCCGCTCATAAAGGTCGTCTTGCCGACTCCACCCTTGCCGCCTTGGGTGAAGATCACGCGGCTGGTAGGCGCTGGATGGGGTTGAGCAATTAGGGCAGGTTCAGGGGCGGTAGCCATGGAAAGTTATTTGTCTTTCTTGGGAAATGGGACTGTCAACGGTTCTTCGGGATCGGACTGAAAGCGTGGTCCTTCGAGTTTCGGGGGAGCTGGTTGCTCGCGCAAGAAACGGATGCGCTCCCGCCGTTGGTCGGTTGGGGGAAGCGGTGAAGCGGGTCCGGCCGCCGATCTCCGATTAGCCTTTCCCGAAATGCTCGGCTTCTCTTCGCGCAATCTCAAGTACATGCGTTCTTTTGCCGAGGCTTGGCCGGAGGAAGCAATTGTGCAACAGCTTGTTGCACAAATTCCCTGGGGCCATAACCTTCGCATCTTGGATTAGGTAAAAGAACCCACTGCCCGGGAATGGTATCTACGCGCAACGGTCGAACACGGCTGGAGCCGGTCGGTCTTAGTCCATCAAATCGAGAGTCGCCTCAAAAACCGGCAAGGACAGGCGACCACCAACTTTGCCCGGACGCTGTCGCCTTTGCAATCGGACCTAGCTCAGCAACTCACCAAAGACCCTTACAACTTCGAATTCCTGGACCTAGCGCCGGAGGTCCGCGAACGGGATCTCGAGCGCGGGCTCCTTGAACACCTCAAGCAGTTTCTGCTCGAGCTGGGTATCGGCTTTGCTCTAGTCGGCAGTCAGTACCGGCTCAGCCTTGGCGAACAAGACTTTTACCTGGACCTGCTCTTCTATCACCTCAAACTACGTTGCTATATCGTCGTGGAACTCAAGACCACGGCCTTTCAACCGGAGTTCGCCGGCAAGATGAACTTCTACCTGGCTGCCGTCAATGATCTGTTGCGGCATCGGGATGATGGGCCCAGCATTGGTTTGATTCTCTGCAAAACCAAGGATCGCGTTGTGGCCGAGTATTCATTGCGCAATCTGAGCACTCCTATCGGCGTCTCCGAATATCAACTATCGGGAACCTTGCCCGAGCAATTACAAGGGAGTTTGCCCACCTTCCAAGAATTGGAGGGCTCGTTTCACAGCAGTGTCGAGATGAGCAGGATCGAGATGAAAAGCACTTTGGAAATCAGCCTTCACAAAGCAGAAAGGAGAGATGAAGAGCCATGCTGACCATTCGCGCTTTGACCGGCAGGGAAACGTATGCGTCCCGGCATCTGTCGTCCAACGATTACTATGCCGAAAACGAGAAGGTGATCGGTCAATGGATGGGCGCGGGGCGGAGATGCTGGGGCTGGAAGGATC
>CALMAV010000531.1:0-11438 GCA_937859895.1 uncultured Bryobacterales bacterium
CCATAGATCCAAAACGTTGAGGGTGACGCCGCCGCTTGGATAGGCCTCACCTGGTCGCATGAAATTCTTTTGCTCTCGCAGCCAAACGTTCACATACGCGGGCAGGGGATAAGCTTTCTTGCCCCCTTCGGCCACCGCGTTCACGTAGCGCGAACAACTACAGCGACTAATCGACCGCTAAGGAGCAATGCAGATACAGGTGAAGGTTTCTCGCTGCCTTGTCGGCTTGTTTGCTCGCCTCCACATTCGCTCAGACGAATCAGACGGATTCACAGGCGATCCATATCATTCGGAGAGGCTCACAGCCGTCCCGGCAAGGACCGGAGGAGAACTTCGCTGTGTTATGCGCGTCGACCCTTTATCCCGGGCGAATACTCCGGCACACGCGTCCGGCGCCCTTGTTACGTTTGAGCCCGGCCTTCTTCGAAATGGCCAGAGGGGGTGGCGCGGCACGTTGCGGTGACTTCATCTCGTGAACAACCTTGGGGGGAAACGGAACGTTTCTCAGTTCCATACGTCCAGCGTAAAAGCAGCCGTAGCTGGTACCAGGTAGGTTCGCTGATAATAGGAGAGGCCGTCCTACAAGAGGCAGCGCCAAAATTGGAAGGGAAGGGAACATTCCATCTGAAGTTTCCGTTCTCCATCACAGTTCAGGGAGCCTGAAGATTGAAGACTAAGTGGAAAGCAATCATCCTGATTGGGTTGTTGATTGTTATTGCTGGCGCTGTGTTTGCCAGTATCCGGATCAGTAAGCAAGGCGTTGTCACGGTACAAACCGGTCGGGTGGCCCGAGCCGATCTGACGTCGATTGTAACGGCTTCGGGCGAGGTAAAGCCTCGCAACTACATCAATATCGGCGCTAATACCCAGGGAGCTGCGCCCATTACGGCAATCCTGGTGAAAGAGGGCGACCGGGTTCATAAGGGACAGGTGTTGGCACGGCTTGCCAACGTGCAACAGTCGGCCGACTTAAGTGCGCAGCGGGCGGCGCTGAATGCAACTCTGGCTGACTCGGCAGCGTCTGAAGCGGCTCAGACCTCAGCTGCCGACAACATTGCGGTTGCCGAGTCGCAGGTGGAACATGACAAGGCTGACCTGGAGCAGAAGCGAATTGACCTGAAGCGAAGTCAAGACCTCTTTGGTGCCAAGCTGATTTCATCACAGGACTTTGAGGCCAAGAAAGCTCAGTTCGATCTGGCGCAAGCTGTCGTAAACGCGTCAGAGAAGAAAGTCGCGCAAGCGAAGTCGCAGCAAGCACAGGCAGCCGCGCAGCTGCAGTCGGCTCAGAAGAAGGTGTCGCAATCGCGCGCGATGGTTTCGCGTTCTGCAGACGTCCTTTCCCAATACGAAGCCATTTCGCCGTTGGACGGAGTGATCACCAATTTGCCTGTTCGGGTAGGGGAGACGGTGGTTCCCGGCATTCAGAATTCGGCGGCGTCTACCCTCATGACGATTGCTGATATGTCCATCATCACGGCAGAGGTGCACGTGGATGAGACTGACATTGTCAGCGTAAAAGTGAACCAGCCGGCAGAGGTGACCATTGACGCCATTCCCAACCGGACCTTTAAAGGCAGGGTAATCGAGATCGGCGACACGGCTCTGGTCCGGTCCACTGGCGTCGCAGCAGCCCAGAGTTCAACGTCCAGTCAGGAGGCCAAAGACTTCAAGGTCGTCATTGCTCTCGACATTGCCGAGGAGCTGACAAAGCCGGGCTTATCCTGCACAGCAAATATCATCACGGCAACACGGCAGCATACCGTAGCGGTGCCGATTCAGGCACTCACGCTCCGCCAGCGCGGCCAATTGGCTGAGCAGGTTCCCGGAGCTAAGCCCCCTGTAACCGAACGCGACCCCGCCAAGGAGAAAGTGATGAAGGAGGAGCTTCAGGGCGTCTTTGTGGTGAACAATGACAAAGCGGCTTTTCGGGAAGTAAAGACCGGCATAACCGGTTCTACCGATATTGAAGTTTTGGACGGCTTGAAAGACGGCGACCAAATTGTCACCGGAAGCTACCAGGTGATTCGATCCATTCGGAACGGCGCCAAAGTGAAAGTCGATAACAAGCCGCTAGCGCCCACCCCGACGGCGGCTGCAGGCTGATTAAGAGGAGAATAGATGGCCATAGCAGAAGTAGCGGCAATCGATAATTGGACGCCCAAAGAGCGGGAAGAGCAGGGCGAAAGCCTGCAACGCGATGGTATCGTCATTCGCACCTACGATCTCTGGAAAACGTACATCATGGGCGACCAGGAGATTAATGCCGTTTCAGGAGTAGACGTCCAGATTAAGCGCGGCGAATACGTGGCCATCATGGGGCCTTCAGGCTCCGGCAAATCTACCTTAATGAATCTGATTGGCTGCCTCGACACTCCCAGCAGGGGTCTGTATTATCTCAACGGTAAGCTTGCCAGCGATATGGAAGATGATGAGCTGGCGCGAATTCGCAACAAGGAGATTGGGTTCGTTTTTCAGACATTCAATCTTCTAGCCCGCGCGTCGGCTCTGCACAATGTCGAATTGCCCTTAATTTATGCTGGAATTTCCGCTCACGAGCGAATTGAGAAAGCACGAGCGGCCCTGCGCGCAGTTGATTTGGAAAAACGCATGGACCATAAACCCAATGAATTGTCAGGTGGTCAGCGACAACGGGTTGCAATTGCTCGGGCATTAGTGAATAATCCCTCAATTCTGCTGGCAGACGAGCCTACTGGTGCCCTGGACACCAAAACTGGTGACGAGATTATGGCCCTTTTCGAACGGCTTTACAACGAGGGGAACACCATCGTACTGGTGACGCATGAGCCAGACATTGCCATGCATGCGCACCGGATTATCCACATTCGAGATGGAAAGGTTGATCGGGACGAAGTTACCCGAAAGTGAAGAGCACTGCGTCCTTGTGCTTAGGAACGGTATTCCAGCTAACAAGATGCTATCTTGGGCGTAGCTTCGGGCGAGATGTTAGGTAATCTTAGCGTCCGGTGGCGCGATTGCTGTCATGTTTCCCGATAAATCCACTGCGGATGGTCGACTTCCGCGGATATTGATGGCGGAAGACAATCAAATTAATCAGCGCGTAGGTAAACTAATTTTACAGCGCGCGGGTTTCCCGATTGATCTCGCCGCTGACGGCAGTGAGGCGTTAGAGGCGCATCGGGCTCAGCAGTACGATCTTATCCTGATGGACTGTCAGATGCCCACAATGGACGGACTGGAAGCGTGTCGGCAAATCCGTAAGCTGGAAGGAAAGCAACCTGTGATTGTTGCCGTCACAGCAAATGCCATGGCAGGGGAACGGGAGCGGTGCTTGGAAGCTGGCATGGATGACTACCTTTCCAAACCATTCCAGGCGGAGCAACTGATAGCAGTGGTTAAGAAGTGGATATCGGCGGCCGACTCTTAAAACCTGAGACGACCGCCGATGTTTTACAGCGGCTTTGACGCGAGTGTCACGTCGGTTCACTTGATTAGGCTTTAGCCTTTATCAGTCGTCAAGCCTTCTCTTTGGGCTACCTCTTTTAGAGACTGGCCAGCTTCTTCTGCCACATGCTGGATTTTCTTTGTAGCTTCCTGAGCGGCGGATTTTGCCTGATCCATCAGACGATCACGCGCATCGCCCATATACTCGGCTTCTACCTGCGTTGTGGGCAATGTTAGGCCAACCAAGGCACCAGTGGCCAATGCGGCAATCCCAAGAGCCATCGGATTTGACTGTAGTGTCGACTTGAAACGCTCATTGGCTACACGGATACCCTGACGTGCCTGGTCATTCACGTCGTGTAATTGCCGGCGTGTTGTATCAGCTGCAGTTCCAGCGGCTCCCTTCACAGTGGATGCTACAGAAGTCACTGCACCGGTTGCTTGCTCAGCAGCTAACCGAGCTTTCTCAGCTACCGTGCCCGCGGCTTCGCGAGTAGTTTCCGCAACTCCGCTAAACGTATCCTTAGCCTTTTCGGCTGCGGTGTTGGCGGCTCCGCGAGTGGTTTCAGCAACTCCGCTGAATGCGTCCTTAGCTCTCTCGGTAAAGGATGACTGTCCCGTCTGCAGATCGATCACCTCTGAACGGTCATACCGGCTTGGCTGGATGCCGGCGCGGTACGAATAAGAACTTTTCTTCCGGCCCCCGAACGTCAACATACCAATGCCAATACTCACCAGGGCAATCGGGATTGGATTTTCCCGGATGTATTGGACAACAGAGGAACTTGTTTCTTTCACGGCAGTTCCTGCAGGCCCGGAGATAACTCCACTTACTGAATCACTTACACTTGCCACGATTTTTTCTGCCTTTCCTATTGTTGCTTCTTTGACTGAATGCTTCGCGCTATCAAATGCCTCAGTCGCCTTCTCCCGGATCTGCTCTTTGACCTGTTCGGCAATATGCGAAGGGTCGAGCTTTTCCTGGAGTGCATTGATGGTTTGACTTAGATCAGCACGAGTATTCTCAATGCCAGATCGGATCTGCGCCGCTTCGTCTCCGCCTTCGCTGCCCGTGTCCTTATGACTTTGGGGAGTCACAGGACCCGAGCCAAGTTCGGTACCAACACCCACATGGCTGGCAGGAGTAATGGTGGCCGAACTGCCCTGGCTGCTCACATTCGAATGACTGCCCAGAGTGCTCGTAGTAGCCGAACTACCCTCGGTACCTGCATCCAAGTGGCTGCGCGGAGTAATAGTGACAGATTCACCTGGCTCCAAAGAGCTGGTAATATCCTTCAGCGGTCCTACTTTACCTGTTGTTTCGCCCATTGTGCGTCCTCTTTCAATGTCTCTACTGTCTGTTTCGGTGTGACACTTGTTTTCTTTAAGGCAGCCAGCGCTCGCATTACCAGTACCGCAGCGATAATGCCAACCACGACAGCCACGATTAAGGCGGCTACCCACCAAGCTACGTAATTTGCAAGAAGAATAATGATTGCTGCCAGTAGCGCGAGCAGTGCTGCATAGGCAACTGCTCCGCCCACAACCAAAAAGCCAACATTGATACCAATACTGGTTATCTTCTGTGTTAACTCCACCTTGGCAAGAGCAATCTCCTGCCGAATGAGAAGGCCAGTATCATTAGCGAGTTCAGCAAAAAGCTGGCCGATAGAACTGTCCTGTTTATCAGGCATGTTTTAACTCTCCTTGGCCCCTCACAGGCCGCTCGTTGACGGTTTGCCGCCTACCGTGGTGCTTCCACCCTTTACGGTCTGGGTAGAGGAAGGGCTCCCTGTAGTGGTTGACGGCGTCGACGTCGCGGGCGTCGTTGAGGGAGATGTCGACGGAGTGGGCTTTGATGTTGAAGCTGTCGAAGGGGTCGGTGTTGAAGGAGTGGAGCTCACATCATATTTCGGAACCGGAGGTGCCGTGGCGGTTGGCGCCGGTGCTGGAGGTAAAGCTAATTGCGGTGGCTGCGTCGCTGGGTTTGGCTGCGACTGGCCACTGCTTGAGCCACTTTGAGAACTCGAACTCTTAAAGAAGCGAGTAGCGGCAACACCAAGTACGAAGGCCGTTCCGAGAAACACGCCAGGTGAGCGCCGCGCAAACTGCTCGGTGTCTCCAAGGAGTTGCTTAATGTCGCGTCCATCCAGATACGTTCCCAATTTTTCGACTTGGCTTCCAATTGCCTGGCCGAATTCGGCAGTATATTCGGCGATTGGACCCTGCTCCTTACCCTTCAGTTCCTCGCTCATGCTTCGGAATGCCTCCGCGACAGCCCCGATCCCGGAAGCGAGTGTTTGACGCTGCTGGTCAGCGCGTGATGCTGCCTCGTCCTTTAGTTGACCGAACGCACGAGCCGCTGCTTCTTTGGCCTGGCTCCCTGCTTGTTTAGCCGAGTCGGCAATACCCTCGGTAACCGACGGACCTGAACCCGCTTGGGCACTACCCGCGTAGTTAGTCTGTTTATCCTGTTGTGCCATTGTTGGATCCTCTGCTTTCGTCCTTTTTGCCATTTGTCTTGTCTCTCTTCACTACATAGAACTTAGAAAGGCTAACGTAAGTCTCAACTGAAGTTCCAATGCAGCCTATCTTGCAATAACTCGCAAGATGTGTCTTCCGTAGGACGCCCGCGCAGGTTGGAAGTTTCTGCCGGTAAAAGAAATTAAGTCTTGGCAGGGTGAAATACACATTTGACCGTACAAACACGTGAGAAGAAATTGCCGATAGATAGGTACAACTTACTCGCCAGTAGTAATAGAACTTTCCTGAATGAAAACAATCATTTAGCGTGAATGATCACGTAACATCTCGGGCCAAAAGCGCTCTACTAATCGTGCGTGTTGATTAGGCACTGTAGCCTCGCTCTCCAGACCGTCTATAAGCGGCAGGAGTGAAGTTCAGGGCAGCGCACTTACCTCTAAGCCATACCGGTTCTAAGCCAACATTGGATTGGCCAACAGGTATGTCAGGCGTAAGTTCGTCCCGTTCAGCACCGCGGTTGAGTGAAAGTTATAGGAGCACAATGCAAGCGACAACAAATTTAACGACTGTCCTTTGTTTATTTCATACGAGCCGGCAGGCACAAGAAGCTTTAGCGGAATTGCAGAGCTCGCAGATCCCGGCCGATTCAATTTCGGTGCTGGATGGCGGGAGTTCATCCGGCGCCAGCAGTTACACTTCCAGGTTACAAGCGTTGAGCCTGCCCGAGAGAGATCAACGTTTGTTGAGTGACGGCCTCAGCGCCGGCGGCAGCGTGATCGTTGTCTCGGGCCAGGAATCAATGACCGACAAAGCAGAAGCTATCTTCTCCAGACATCAAGCTCGGAAGATTGACCAGGAAGTGATTGGCCAGACTGCTCCGGTAGCGGCAGCTCCCGTAGCAGCCGTTCCTCCGGCACAACCGGCCCGCACTGCCACTACGGCTAATGCGGATGCAGTGATCCCGGTAATAGAAGAAGAGATCGCCGTTGGTAAGCGTCAGGTACAACGCGGCGGAGTTCGGGTGTACAGCCGGATTGTTGAAACGCCCGTCCAGGAGTCGGTTACTCTTCGCGAAGAGCATGCAACGATTGAGCGCCATCCGGTAAATCGCGCGGTGACTGAGGCTGACATGGAAGCACTAAAGGTGCAGTCCATAGAAGTTACCGAGAGTGCCGAAGTACCGGTAGTTGGGAAGTCTGCCCGAGTCGTCGAAGAAGTTCGAGTCGATAAGGATGTTACTGAACGCACCGAAAAGATCACTGACACGGTTCGCCACACAGAAATCGAAGTGGAGAAAGTGGCAGGTGATGTAACAGGCACCAATACCGGCGTGACTGGAACAGGCACTACCGGTAACCGCACCAAGGGAGCAAAAGGAATCTAATATGGCAACTGAGAAAGTTAAAGTTTACGAAGAACAGCCCGGTAAGAAGGGTCTCCCCATTTGGGCTTGGCTGTTGCCGCTTCTCCTCCTCTTGGCTTTGGCCGCATGGTGGTTTAGCCGCTCTCACAATACTGAAACTGCTGCTACTACAGCTTCGCCGAGCGCAATGGCAGATACTACCAAACCGGATGCTTCGACTGGAACCCAGACCTTAACGGCTGCTTCCATCGGAGACTCCATTCGTAAGGATGGACGAATTAGTCTGGATGACACGCAGGTCCATTTTGCAACGGCCAGCGCTGCTCTAGCTGGAGATTCTCAAGCTGTTCTCGATCAAGCAGCGCAAGCTTTGAAGGACAATGGCGGTTGGAAGATGAAGGTGGTTGGATTCACTGATTCAACTGGCAACAGTGCTTCCAATGCACAACTGGCTCAACAGCGTGCTCAAAGCGTTATGGCTTATTTGAGTGCTCATGGAGTGGATGCGGGCCGTCTTCGAGTCGAAGCGGAAGGTCAACAGAAACCGGTTGCGAGCAATGATAGTGACAAAGGTCGAGCTTTAAACCGTCGAGTTGAGTTGATCAAAGACTAACTCTCCTCCAACCCGAAACAAGAACAGGGCCTGGTACTGACCATCCAAAAATGATCGGTGTCGGGCCCTAACTTTTTAGCGCTTCCAAGTTACGAGAAGCGTAAACATCACTATCCACAAAAGGCCCAGGTAGTGCCAGCAAAGTGAAACCCCTTTAGCTACCACCCGAGTCTGCATCTGGAACTTCGGACCGCTTGCGGCTTCTCGTGTTCGCAGATAGAGATAACCAATACCAATCATGCCCGCCACTACGTGAATGGCATGAAGACCGCTGAACAGAAATATGAACCAGGAGTGTGGGTTCTTAGCGAGCACGATGCCGGTGTGCATAAACTGAAACCAGCCTAGAATCTGGCCAACTACAAATGCAGCACCAAGAGTCAGCGTCCAGCTGACTAGAAAGTGGAAACCCTCCTGGTTACCAAGTGACAGTTGCTGGCGAGCACGTTCAAGAGTAATGCTGCTGAGAATGAGAAGTCCTGTGGTGAGCCATAGGATTGTTGGCACTTGCAGATGTCCCCAGAACTTCGGAGCCGCTGAGCGATAGAGAAAGACGCCTATCAGAGCCCCGAAAGTCATGGTGACAATCGCAAGTATCACCAGGACTGTCACGTTGGACATAGAGGTCAGTTCTTTCTCACGAGCGATCGGGTCAATTGCAGTTTCCACGCTATCAACTATGATGCAACCTCGCGATCTCCCAAAGTAAATGCGTGACCTTTCCTTGTGCTCTAATCAGTTCCATATATGCGCTATTCTTCTGCCATCTGGAGCTGTTGTTGCGCTGTCCTGACTCTGGCCGGTCACGTGGGCCTGGGGGCGCAGATTGTCCGGTCGGGGGATGCCAGCCTGGCCGGGAGCTACCGCAATCCCGAGAAGGGCGGCTGGATTTTTGTTCATCTTCAGGGCAGTCCCGCAGCCATTGGCTATCAACACGGCTATCTGTTAGCTCCAGAGATTGAGGACTCCAAGCGCGCCATTGAGTTGAGTACGACACATGGGGTGGGTCACTCATGGGCGGAGTTGCGGGCTGTTTCAAAAGAAATATTCATACCAAAGCTAACGCCCGAGTACCAGGAGGAACTGAGCGGAATTGTGACCGGAGCTCGGGCTCGAGGGTCACATCTGGACTTGATCGACTTAGTCACTATGAACGCGTACATGGAATTTTCTTACTACTACGACGCGTCCAAGCGGCTGGAGACAAAAGGTGTAGTGAGTCATGCGCCTGAGCATTGCAGCGCGTTTATCGCAACTGGCGCTTATACCAAAGATGGCCGAATCGTGATCGGTCATAACAATTGGACCGATTACCTGACCGGCACACGCTGGAACATTATCTTCGACATTCAACCGGCGACGGGCCGGCATTTCGTAATGGATGGAATGCCGGGCTTGATTCATAGCGGCGACGATTTCGGCATTAATGACGCTGGCATCATGATCACCGAAA
Organism: uncultured Bryobacterales bacterium; assembly: GCA_937859895.1. GTDB lineage: Bacteria > Acidobacteriota > Terriglobia > Bryobacterales > Bryobacteraceae > Bog-105. Next base: position 9,337 of record CALMAV010000531.1, read on the forward strand.
CAACAATCGGCAACTTCTTTGGCTTCGATTCGCACGGTGTACCGGAGTTTATCCGCGCCCGTCGCGCCATGCAGTACGCGGAGTCGATTGACGATTTTGAGCGCATCATGAAGGACGGCAACAACGGCGGTTATGCAAACACCTGGCTGGTAGGCGATCGCAAGACGAACGAAATTGCGCAGCTGGAGCTGGGCTTAAAGCATGTAACGCTATCGCGAACGAAAGATGGATATTTTGTCGGTTCCAACTTCCCGATCGATCCGAAGCTTACGGCTGAGGAGACTGATTTTCCGGCAAGTGATCCGAATACTCCTAACCAAGTCCGCCACCGGCGCTGGGATCAGCTGATGGCTGAACACAAAGGCAAGATCGACGTTGAGCTCGGCAAGAAATTTGAGACCGACCACTATGACGCGATCACAAAGGAAATCGATCCGAACGAGCGGACTCTCTGCGGTCACATCGATCGATCCAGTCGCGGGATGAAGAACTGGCAAGGGCCGTACGGGCCGGCGGGAGCGGCTGAAACGAAGGTTGCTGACAGTGCGATGGCTGAAAAGATGTCCTTTGAGGCAGCTATGGGGCATCCATGTGGAGTTGCTTTTAACGCGAGCCAGTTCCTTAAGGAACACAAGGAGTACGGCTGGCAGAAGCCGTTGCTGGAGGACGTGAAAGTGAACAGCTGGATAACTATTACAGCCCGTCAGGACAGTAACGGCTCTGGCTCACGCTGAACCTTCGGGATCGCTACTCGGTAAAGAAGGAAGCCCGTTGCGCTTAGCGCGGCTGCGGCAAGGGCCGAAAGAGTAGGATGTAAGACTTGTGCATAAGGAACCAGTAGGAATACGTGTACATAGCCGAAGAAAGCAACCTGAACGGCAACAACGGCGATGGCAAGAGCTCGGGAGATGGCCCAAAACGCAAGTATTGCGGCACTAAACCCGAGTATTACTGTGACGTACGTTCCCTGGTGAACGAAAGTGGTACCGGGTCCGAACATGACTAGGCACCAGATAACATTGCCCAATAGGACAAAGACCAGGAATAAGGCTGCGGCCTTCCACTCCGCTGAGCGGAACCTTCTCAATAAGCCGAACGGGATGGCAAGTAAAGCCAGTTGATAAAGACCCATTGTGGAGGCGAAGTAGAAGAAGCCAAGGCCGTTTAAGTCTTTGACAAGCGCAAGCCGTACGATTGATCGCGCGGGTTCGTTTTGCGGGAGATGAAAGGCCAGCTTTTCCAGATCAGCCCAGTAAGTGTGTTGGCCAAATGCGACCGTGAAGTTTTCCTTTTTAAGGAAGTAAAAACGGTCAGGAGTAAGGGCCCGGTAAGCATCTACAATTACTTGGCCTGCAGTTCGAGAGTCGAGCGTATAAACAGAAGCCAGATGCATCTTCAGTAAGCGATCGCCAGGCGGGTCATAGAACTTTTGATAGAGAATCCACGGGAAGTAGAGAAGAATGGTCGTCGCAGCAAGCATTCCGAGTGCCCGCAAATGGACGGAGCGGCGAAACAAAAAGGCCGTGGGCACTAGGGGGAGGAGTGCAAATAGGCTGGCTCCATGCGCGAGGAACGCCCAAGCCAGTAGGGCGCCAGCGGTAAGGGAAGAGACAACGCGCCATTCGGACCCGGACGCTAACCGACGGCTTAGAAGCAGAGCGCAGAAGCCCAGCATATAAGCGACCGCTAACATCTTTGGCCAGACAAAGCTGGATTGTACAAACACGAAATTAGTGAACAAGCATCCGGTAAGCACGCAGGCAATGGCTTGACGCCGGATGTTCAAGGCGTAGAGCAGTAGGAAGAGACCGAAGATCCAGAGGCTCTGCAGTTCGACAGAGAGAACCTGATAGCCCAACTGCCAAGGAATCGTGATGGCAGGGTATTGCGAGAGCACTATGGCTGCTTGCAAAGGAGGACGGTCGCTGGACAGATAATCCATCACAATCGGGTGCGGAATCTTATGCCCGTTGCTCATCATCGAGTGCACGAACAGGTACGGAATGAAGTTATCGCCCGGAAGCGGATGGGAGAAGCGGCTCTGGACAGTAATTAGCGGATCCGCTAGACCTTGGTAGGCATAGGTCCAGCTCATGATCAGC
>CALMAV010000531.1:11448-12734 GCA_937859895.1 uncultured Bryobacterales bacterium
GAAGAGGTAAATACCAGGAGCGCCGGTGCAAGGAGGGGCCGCAAAGCGTCTTGAGCTGCCGGCAATGCGTGCCGACCGTAGCGGATCAGGTAGTACAGCGCGCACGCTTCAGCTACACACGCCAACGGACGAACCAGGTGATACGAGATAAACCAGAGGAGAAACAAAACATATCCACTGACGGCCGTCGTCGCCAACCCGAGCGTGCCCAGTAAGACTGTGTCAGAGACTCGGCGCTTGGCTGCAAACAGACAGACTGCGCAACTAGGGATAAGGAGAAGGGCGAAATGAAGGATGGCTCTCAGCAGAAGAGAGGCACTATCGAAAGCAGGAATCGGTGATCTTCCTTAGCTTTCGCTAGTGCGCGCCACTGCCGACACGTTCAGCTGCGTCCAAACGCGCTTGCGCTTTTTGCATTCGACGCAGCGCAGCGTCTGATTCACCAGCGTCGTGAGCTTCGCGAAGGGCAGCGTTGGCTCCGTCCAGCTCGCGTCGAGCAGTTTCAACGGAAATCTCAGATGCGCGCTCGGCGTGGTCAGCCAGAACGCGCACATGATCCTCAAACACCTCAACAAATCCACCATCAACCACCAGAACTTGCTGGCCTCCACCACTGCTGTAAGTGAGAACACCAGCGCCTAAGGCACTTAAAAGCGGAGCATGACCGGGCAGGATTCCCATATATCCGTTCTTGCCCGGCAGCTCGGCCTGACCCACCTGTTCGTCGGCATAGATACGTTCCGGAGTGGCAATCTGCAATTGAAAGGTGTCAGCCATTATTCTGACTACTTAGCATTCTTCATCTTGTCAGCTGCTTCCAGAACTTCGTCGATAGTGCCCTGCATGTAGAAAGCCTGCTCGGGAAGATCGTCATACTTGCCGTCTACGATCTCCTTAAAGCTTCGAACCGTGTCTTCGAGCTTTACGTACTTCCCAGGGCGGCCCGTAAACTGCTCGGCCACGTGGAAAGGCTGGGAGAGGAACTTCTGGATACGACGTGCCCGAGCGACAGCCTGGCGGTCATCGTCGCTTAATTCGTCAATGCCGAGAATCGCAATGATGTCCTGCAAATCCTTGTAGCGCTGAAGAGTCTGCTTCACGCGTTGGGCAACATCGTAATGGTCGGCACCGACCACATTAGGGTCAAGAATGCGTGAAGTTGAAGCAAGCGGATCTACGGCCGGGTAGATGCCCAACTCGGAGATAGCTCGCGACAGGTTTGTAGTGGCGTCCAAGTGAGCGAATGTAGTGGCCGGGGCAGGATCAGTGTAGTCGTCGGCAGGTAC
>CALMAV010000532.1:0-3213 GCA_937859895.1 uncultured Bryobacterales bacterium
CAGCCACAGCGTGCTCTGCCGACCTAGAACACTCCTGAGCGAAAAGCCTAGTGCAACCAGTACCAGCGCCAGCGCGATAGCTAGGCCGATCTGGATCAGAGTATCGATCCCTATTGCCAGGAACCGACTGCCGATTCCGGCAATCAGATACTCCAGCCGGATTTGCTCAGGTGTATCGATGGTGAGTCTCTGATCAAAGAGCGGTACCTGCCCCGGCACTTTGGTCTCCGAAGCGGCTAAAGGACTACTCTGGTCAGAAGACATGATCTCCAATCGTTGGTTGAACGGAAGAAAGGCTCACTGGAAGCGTTTGGAAAACCTATTAGATAGAGCGAAATCCGGATTGCACCGCTTAAATGGGGCAGAGCTGCAGGAAGTGGGACTGCTCTACCGGCAGACAGCCTCTGATCTCTCGGCAGTGATGGATGAATCGGCCAGCGCTCAACTTGCAGCTTACCTGAATGGACTGCTCGGTCGCAGCCACAACCTACTGTACATGGGCCAACGGCCAGATAGCAAAGGCATCGTCGGGTTCTATCGAGACACGTACCCACGACTCTTCCGTGAAATCCTCCCTACAACTACGTTAGCCACCGCCTTGTTTCTTCTCGCCGCCATCTGCGGCTGGGCCGTCGCCGCCCATAATCCCGGGTTCAGCCATCGCTTTCTCGGGCCTCAGATGATCGATTCGATAGAACATCGCAAGATGTGGACCGAGTCAGTGGTTGCCCTTAAGCCTGTCGCTTCCTCTTTCATTACGACCAACAATCTGTCGGTGGCTTTCGCGCTGTTTGCGTTCGGCATTACTGGCATCGGAACGCTTTGGATGATCATCTTCAACGGCTTGCTACTAGGCGTTGTCGGGGCCGCGACCTATCAGGCGGAGATGGCCGTTTCGCTCTGGAGTTTTGTAGCGCCGCATGGTGTTTTGGAACTGCCGGCAATCTGCATTGCTGGTGGAGCCGGCCTTGAGATTACACGGCGCCTGCTCTTTCCTGGAATGCTACCCCGACGGGACTCATTGGCACAAGCGGGAGGACGAGCCGTTCGCCTCATGCTCGGGACAATCCCGCTCCTGCTAGTCGCTGGCGCAATTGAGGGTTTCTTTTCACCAACTCATGCTCCCGTCTCTGCGAAGTTTGCCTTAGCGGCGCTGCTGTTCGCCGGCCTGCTGCTGTATCTATTTGGAAGCCGGCACATACCCGGCAAAGACGTTGGAGGTTCAGGCTCCTCTACCCTCATCGGCGTCGTAGAAGGAAATATAGAATAGCCACTATGACGAAGAAACCCAGGCCGCCGGGCCAAAGAAACCAACCACCTCGATTGCTATATCCGCCAACAACGATGCACGCGGATTGAGTGATGGTAAGCGCGAGTAGTGTAGCCAGCCCTGCAGTTTGCTTCATCTTTAGGTCTTCCTAATGTAACGTGCTTGATTTTACTAATACTTCGTCCCTTACAATTGAACGCCCGGTAAACATCGATGTGCTCAACGGCTCGGGTAAGTTAACGGTGATAATAAAAATCGCGCTTCTAGTGCTTACCACCTGCTCATTTCGCTCCTTAGGGGCCGAGAGCGCAAAACCGTTTGTAACTGTAGATCTCATAGGCCAAAGCTCAGCCACTGGGGTCTGCTCGCCTGGCTCCATACCTGGAGGAAGGAGGGTTTTTTGGGTCGATGATGTACACGTGGCGGTCGTCCGGATTTGCATTGCTCGTACGCAAACCGATGAGGGTGAGCAGGAAGTTTTCATTGTCGGTACGGACCGACATGTTGTTAGGATCAGGACGGACCCCGGGTTCGTGGTAACACATGGGCACATTGGAACTGTATTGATACGTCGCAAGCACGATGTCGAGATTTTAGATTCGAGTCTGCGGAATGTGCAGACTCTCAAGTGTCCAAATGAACAGATACGTTGCCATGTCTTCCTACCACCCTCACCTGGCCAAACCGATTTTGCAATCTGCTCCATCGGAAAAAGTATCGAGGCTTGCACCTTTTACGCAGGTCGTCCCGCGACGGCGATGGAAATTTCTAAGCCAGACAGCTTTGCGGAAGGTCCATACCAGGAACTGGCGCTGCCAAAGGAGGTGCATTTAGCCCATGGTGCAGTTGCAGTTGGTGAAAAAGAAACCTGGTTTTTCGATTTTGAGGGATTGCTGATGGAAGTGCTGCCCGATGGCACAACCAAGCAGGTGTCGAGGGAACGTTGGGCACCTTCAAACAGCTACTGCCAAGGAGAGGTGTCCATCGCGGAACCCCGTCGCTTTTTGGCTACCTGCAGGGGGGCGTATGTTGACACAGATGGTGCATTGGACAACATCTTCGGTTATACCCGAGTAGCAGTCTTTGACGTAAGTACTCGCCGAATTGTCCTTCGGATTGATGGACGCGCTAATACATGGGCGGCTCTGTCCCCTTCAGGTAAGCTTGTGGCAGTTACTCACGGTGACAAGCTGCAGATGTATAACGTACATTGAGGCAAGCCTGGTCTGAAGGTTAAGACGCTTAGCTGCAGTCCGCTCGAACCAAGTCGAACTCTGGCTAGTGCCGAATGGCGGTCACACAGATGCTTCGTCGGTAGCTTCCACTGAGTTCCCCAAGCGAGTCCTAGGCTGGTTCAGTAAGCATTGAAGATTTCGGGCGCTCCCTGCTTCGCATCTATAATGAGGAATGTTCTTCCGTCGCGAAAAGCCCAAGGTTCCTTCCTTTCAGGAGCGAATCAGTTTGCTCACGAAGGCCGGCTTCAATACTCAAAGCCAATCTGACGGGCGGGTGATGATCACCAAGGGCGGCATCGCGGCGTTGGTCGGGGACGAAGGGCAGAACCACCCGGACATTGAGAAAGCTGGTGTCCTGGTAGGTGGCGAAATCGCGACGCTGCTCAATCGCGGCTACCAGATGTTTCTCGAAACCCCAAGCGGACGCAAGATGCCAGCGCAGGCAGATCAACTACGGGCGCTTCACCAGTTCGAGGACGATGTCAAGGAAGCTTTAGATTTGACCAACCTTTACAACACGTCGTTGGGAACAACCAGCGCCAGTCACCACTATGACCGCGTCAACAAGCGCGATACTGGCCATCAGCCTAAGCCTTGGGAAGAAGACGACCACAGCATCAAAGCGCCCGAGACCAAAGGGTCACTTCATCTTTAAGAGTTGACGCATCTCGCTGAACGCTACCGGTCCGACTGGGTCGTACAAGTCCA
>CALMAV010000532.1:3223-5084 GCA_937859895.1 uncultured Bryobacterales bacterium
AGCCTCCGCTGTCTGGCCGGACTTCCCCAGCGAAGCAGCGAGCATGGCGCGGGCTGGCAGGTTGGTGTCGCCGGATTCGCTTACTGCTGTCTTCCAAAACGAAGCAGCTTCAGGGTATTTGCCTTCCAGAAACATGGTAAGGCCGGCCGGAGCATCCCCAGCAGGTACAGTTTTCAAAACACTGGGATCGCTTAAAGCTGCCCAGCGCGCTTGTGCTGTCGATTGACCGGCCGGTGGCAGAAACGAAATGAAGCGCCCGAACACAGTGTTTCCTTCGTTAATCTTTCCTTCCAACAAGTAAATACTTGCCAGCGACGGTAGCAGGTTTGGGTTCTCGTTTGCGAGTGGCGTGAGAATGCCCTCTGCCTTACTAAATTCGCGGGATGCCACCAAACCCGCCGCAAGCTGCAATCGCAAGTTCGCATTTGCTGGATTCAGCAGAGCTGCTCGTTGCAGCAGTCGCTCCCCCTCCGTAGCGTTCCCCTGCAGAAAGTGTTGCGAGCCAAGCCGAGCCAGTGCTTCCACATTGTTGGGGGCTAACCGTAAGATCGTTCCCTCCCTATCCTCTTGCTCCCTGACCGGTACATGCCGCAGCCGAGCAGTTAGAGCATTCCAGCGTGCGCGGTCCAGCGGGACGAATTTGTCAACCGGCGGAGAAGGAGCGCCGGGCAGGGCGTCGGGCCGAGCATTTTCCACGGCGGCAATCTGAGCAAGACCAAACGCCGGGTCCCGCTGTGTAGCTGACTGCAGAAGCCGTTGCCGATCAGCCGCATTGGAGCTTGCTACCGCAGATGTGAACTCAGCAAGCGCCTCCTCATTTCGTGTGGAGAAGGGCGAACTGCGTTCGGGGTCGATCATCTTTGCCAGTCGATCTAACAGCGGAACCAATCCGTTGTTGCGCGGCGCTTCCGCTACCCAAACTTTTTCGTTCTGCTGTGATCGCAGGCTTGTGAGAGTTGCCTCTATACGTAGATCAACACCGTTATCCTCCAGCACCGTACGCAAAATGCTTTCAGCCTGGGTTCCATAGGCGGCTGAGCTATCGGGCACGTAAGTGGGGATGTACTGGCTGGATGTCGCCAAGTCTTGCTGCAGAACCAGCGGAACGGTCAAGCTTAGCGACTGCGACTCAGGAGAAGCAGACAGGATCGTCGAAGAACTGATTGCTACTCGGCGCGGACCTTTGGAGGCGGTCTTTGAACAGGCTGAAGTAAGGCTGACCGAAACAACGGCCGTAAGAAGAATCAGTAAACGCAGGCAGGTCTCTTATAGAGGTTTAGGATTCTGCAGAATCAGCTGAGCAAACTCAGGACTCGTTTTCAACGAAGCAAATTCGGGCATCGCCGGAATCTTCTCGCGATCTTTTACGCCCTCTTCCAGCGCCTTCCGGAGATAAATCATCGCCCGGTCTGCCCGCCCGTTTTTCGCATACATCTTTGCCAGATATAAATGATAGGTGGCCCGCTCCTCCACCGTATGCTCCTGCATCAGGGTACCGAACTTGCTATGGTGCTCAAAGACCTCCGGGTCTAGACGTAGCGCCTCTTCGTAGTACTCCGTGGCGTGGTGATAGTCTTTACGCCCAAAGTAAGCAGCCCCCATGTTCGCGTAGATGGACGCAGTTGGGGAGGAGTAGCGAAGTGCGCGCTTGTAGTAACCAATGGCACGGCGGTAACTTTTCTGCGCGTAGCTAATCGTGCCCAGGTTGTTGATTGCCTCAGAAAACTTAGGGTCAAGCTTCACCGCACGCTCATAATTCTTTCTAGCAGGGTCAAGAAGCATTAGCTGATGATAGGCAATGCCGATCTTATTGGCGAGTTGAGCTGAAGTCGGCGATCCCTGACGGTAGGTATCGATTGCC
>CALMAV010000533.1:0-894 GCA_937859895.1 uncultured Bryobacterales bacterium
ACGCCACCCTTCAGTCAAATACTGTTGCGGGTCCAGGTCCTTGTCAAAGAAGCCTTGCTCATTCGGAATGCCGAGGTAGTTCAGCACGCTGACAATCATGTCGAGGTGGGATAGCAGAAACACCTGCGAGAGATCAGTAGCAAAGTCTTCCTCACCAGCTTCGATACGTGCCCAAAATTTCGGTGCGGCCTTTCGGAGCGATTCACTATTCAGCTTGGCTAATCGAGCACGCAGCTTGAAGCGTTCGTACACTTGATACGTCTTCAGCTTCCCAATAGAGATGCCCCGGATCAATTGGTTGAACACCTCCTGGCCTAGAGCCTGGAAGACCCCACACATCTGCATTCTGCTGAGGTTAGCATAGCCACCCACGCCATCGGCTGACATACCGGGTGCGGTATCTCTGGGCCGCCCGGTTCCCTTGCGCTAGACTGAGGAGTTTTGGGTTTATTGCAGCAGGATCATGAGTAATCTAATCATTCTGGGAGCGCAGTGGGGCGACGAGGGCAAGGGCAAGATCGTCGATCTGCTCTCTGAAAAGTTCAATGCAGTAGCGCGCTATCATGGTGGACATAACGCGGGCCATACCGTGTTCATCGGCGAGAAGAAGTTCGTTCTGAAGCTGATTCCCAGTGGCGTTCTACGACCGAACGTAACGGCAGTCATAGGCAACGGCGTAGTGCTGGATCCAGCAGCGCTACTCAGTGAGATCGCGACCCTTGAGGAAGCGGGCATTCCCGTCAAGCAGCAGCTGCGCATCAGTACACGGGCCCATGTGATCTTCCCGTTCCATCGGACCATTGAGAAGATTTCCGAAGCTCGCGCAGATCGTATCCCAATTGGCACCACCTCGCGCGGCATCGGTCCTTGTTATGAAGACAAGATTGCGCGCCG
>CALMAV010000533.1:904-2648 GCA_937859895.1 uncultured Bryobacterales bacterium
CCGAGGAATCCGAGTAGCCGACCTGATCGATCAGGACTTCAGCGACTTGTACCGTCTGCTCGCTGCGGATAAGAAGCTGATTGCCGATGCTTTCCAGATTACGGACGCTGGTGATTTTGAGGAGATTCTCCAAAGCTATAAGGGCTTTGCCGAACAGATCCGGCCTATGGTGTGCGATACGGCTCACCTGCTGAATGGAATGATTCGAGAGGGCAAAAGCGTGCTCTTTGAAGGCGCTCAAGGCACAATGCTGGATATCGACTTTGGTACATACCCGTTTGTGACAAGCTCCAGTGCAGCCGCTGGCGGGGCATGTACAGGCACGGGTGTTCCGCCGACGAAAATAGACGGCGTAATTGGAATTTCCAAGGCATACATCACGCGCGTAGGTGCCGGGCCTTTTCCGTCTGAAGATCATACCGAGCTGGGCAAGCAAATTCGAGTCGCTGGGAATGAGTTCGGGTCTGTTACCGGGCGTCCCCGCCGCTGTGGCTGGTTCGATGTGCCCCTACTGCGTTATACCGCAGAGGTCAACGGGTTCGACAGCCTTGTTATCACGAAGCTGGACGTATTGGACAACCTTCCGACCATTCCGGTGTGTGTGGCCTATGAGGTGGATGGCAAGAGGATGACCCAGATGCCGGCTAGCACTCGTCGCATGGAAGCCATCAAGCCGATCTTTGAGCATCTGCCTGGCTGGAACCAATCAACCCGCAACGTTAGAGCAGTGGGCGACCTGCCTGCGCAGGCGCAAACCTATCTACAGTTTCTGGAGGACCAGACAGGAGTAGAAGTAGGGGCTGTCTCAAATGGCCCTGAGCGCAATGAAACGCTCTTTGTGCGCGGTTCTGTATTGGACAGATTACTTTATAAGTAATATTAGTACTGGTAGTTTACTGTTGGGCATGTTACTCTCCGAAGGTTTGCAGGAATTTACCTCAGGAGAGTAAAAGTTTGATGAGATTACGCTGGGTCTCACCACTATTGGGTGGTCAGATCTGTTTCTTTCTGCTTTCGGGATCACCGGTCGCCTTCGGGCAAAGCGCCACTTTGGGTCGTGGGCTTGCCCAAATGGTTGAGATGTATGAGACGAACAATCCCAAGCTAGGCAAAATGCTGAAGCCGCAGGTTATGTCCGACTCCGGAGAGGTGCTGGTGCACATCCGTCTGCAGCCCGTACAAACCGCAGACGCTCTAGGACCGGATCTGAGAGCAGCAGGTTTTCGGGTGCAGGCAGTTAGTGAGCTCGAACCCCGACTGATTGAGGGTTACATTCAGCTTTCCTCAGTGGAAAACGTTCGCGCCGTTGCCGGAGTGCAAAGCATTCTCGCTGTCCAGAAACCGGTTGCACATGCCGGGTCCGTGCAGAGTCAGGCAGTTGCGTTGCAGAAAGCCGATGTTGCTCAAAGTAAAGGCTTCGATGGAACTGGCATCCGGATCGGGGTGCTTTCAGATAGTTTCAATAACGTCTCTGCATCCCCAAATGCAGCTGACGACGTCGCGACCGGAGATTTGCCCGGCGATGTGACGGTTCTGCAGGATCTGAAATCGGGAGGAGAGGACGAGGGACGCGCCATGTGTCAGCTTGTTCATGATGTCGCTCCTGGAGCAAAGCTTGGGTTTGCAACAGCCTTTAATGGTGAAGTTTCCTTCTCCAACAACATCCTGAATCTTCGCCGGAAGTTCAACGCTGACGTTATTGTTGACGATGTTTACTACTTCGACGAACCCATGTTCTCCGATG
>CALMAV010000534.1:0-8723 GCA_937859895.1 uncultured Bryobacterales bacterium
GACGCCGGATTTAGCGTCGCAGATGACGCCGTGCGCATGATCGAGCACGTTGGCTTGGATCAGTGGACGCAGGACCAAGTTGGCGGCAGTCGGGTAGCAGCCTGGATTGGCGATCAGTTGTGCGGCGCGGATGCGGTCGCGATAGAACTCGGGAAGACCATAGACGGCATCGCGGAATAGAGCAGGCGCCCCGTGCTCTTCGCCGTACCAGCGAGTGTAGGTTTCGGGGTCGCGTAGCCGAAAAGCTCCGCTAAGATCGACGACCTTAGCGCCGGTTTCAAGGATGGAGGGCGCGAGATCAATGGAAACGGCGGGTGGCGTGGCGAGAAAGACCAAGTCGAGCTTGGCATTGCCGATCGCGTCGGCGGTGGCGGGAAGCGTTCGGTGCGGATCACTTCTTAAAGGTGAAATACCGGCGGGAGCATCCGCGCGATGTTCGAGCAGGACTGGACGCGTATAAGGATGGCGTCGGAGAAGACGAAGGAGTTCGACACCGCTGTAGCCACGAAAGCCGACAATGCCAACGGCCCTTTCCGAGTATTTATTCACTGCAATGAATAAATCTACCATAAAGGGCACGTTGAGTCTGAGGTGCGGTGGAGTTCTACTGTTATGGACTAGATGTTAGACCGATTGCTGCGGAAGAGCTGGGTTCTGCGGGGCGGATTGGGTCATGGGAAGCGTCAGGGTTGAGTCTATTTGCACGCTTTCCTTAGGATAAGCAACGCTTTTTATTTTCTCCAGCTTGGTTTTGAGGATCTCGAGCTGAAGAAAGTGGCGGTCGTCATTGCGATGGCCATTAGCGATGCGCATCGTCTGCGAAACGAAGCCATCGTGCTCGCGTTGGCGTTCACGGCGGAGTTTGAGCAGTTCGTTCAATGCCTTGTGAAAGGCGCGTTCGTGGTGGGCCTGATACCGAAGGTAAGTGGAAAGGAGAGCTTCAGCGCAGTGGCCGGGACGGGTGTCATCGAAGCAAAGTTCCTGGAGAGTGGCGGCGCGTTCGCTGAGCCAATGATGCTTTGCCATAGCATCGACGAGCAGGTGTTCGGTGGGAGTGGAGGGCTTGTGCTCACTGCGGAGGTCGGTAAGGAGTTGCTCGTAATCTCCTTGTAATTCCCAGGCGAGGACGACGAAGTCGCTGGCGGTGAGACCGTGACGACGACTGTTTTGGCTGGAGGCGGTTTTACCTTCGGCGGTTTTAGGACCGGTGGAGGACTGCGCGTTGATGCGGTTGGCAGCGAGTTGGGCGGCAGAGAGAGTGTGACTCGTCATGGCTGCAGGGTGGCTTGGCTCGGGGCGGAGATTGCCTGCCAAGCGGGTCCAAGTGCTGGATTTTATGGGAGATGAAAATTTTGGGATTGGTGGGAATGGGAGTTGATTAAAGCTTGAGCGGCCACATGGTGGTTTAGGCTTCACCGTTAAAAGAGGGCGAATACAGCGGACATTCTCGCGGTCATGTAGCTTCGTGCCGGATGCAGTAAACCGTTGATTCGACTCGTTATGCTGGTAGCAAGAGAGCGGCCATGGAAGCGGACATTCTGATGGACAGAGGGGAACAATTGGCGCTCATGGAGCCTATTGTCTTAAGCGAGACTTCCAGGAGTCGTGAAGGATTGCTTGACCTTGTTTTGACTCTCGGTACAAAGTCCGCGAGTTTTTGCCGTAGTCTGCCGCCCAGTATTCTCCCCTCGCTGGCAGACCTTGTCCGCTCGATGAACTGTTACTACTCCAATCTTATTGAGGGCCACGACACGCATCCGGTCGATATAGAGCGGGCTCTCAAAGGTGATTACAGCCAGGAGCCTAGGAAGCGAGACCTGCAATTGGAGGCTAAGGCGCACATTGAGGTACAGCGGTGGATCGATGGGGGCGGCCTTTCAGCAGGTGAGGCATTTACTGCGAAGGGCATTTGCGAAGTTCATCGTCGCTTCTGCGAGGCGTTGCCGGAAGATCTCCTTTGGGTGGAGGATCCCGCGACAAAAGAACGCGTGCGAGTGACTCCCGGAGAATTGCGAGCGCGAGATGTGCGAGTGGGAAATCACATCGCAATCAGTCCCGGTGCTCTGCCCCGATTCTTGCAGCGGTTCGAGCGGGTTTACGGCCGTCTCGGCAAGACAGAAGCGATTCTCGCCAATGCGGCCGCGCATCACCGCCTATTATGGATGCACCCTTTTGCTGATGGGAATGGGCGTGTGACACGGCTCCTTTCGCATGCGGTGTTCCTCGATTTGCTGCAAACCGGTTCGGTCTGGTCGGTAGCACGGGGATTGGCTAGAAATGTCCAGCAGTATAAAGATTTGCTTGCTAATTGCGACGGTAGTCGCCGAAACGATCTGGACGGACGCGGGGTGCTGAGTGAGGAAGCACTGACAGAATTTACGCGGTTTTTTCTGCAGGTTTGTATTGATCAAGTTGATTTTATGGAAAGCTTAGTACAACCGGATAGGCTACGCAGCCGCATTCTGCACTGGGCGGAGGAACAGATCCAATTAGGTGCTCTGCCCAGCAAGGCGGGTAGCGTGCTTGAAGCGGTGCTTTACCGGGGGGAGTTTCCCAGGAGCGATGTGGACGCAGTTATTGGGACAGGCGAGCGCCAAGCCCGTAGAGTGGTATCGACGCTTCTCGACCGCGGGGTGCTGATTTCAGAAAATCCGCGGGCACCGCTTCGTCTTGCTTTTCCGGCCGTCTTAGCATCGGCTTGGATGCCGGGGCTTTTTCCGGAATTGTAGCGATGATCGGGGTAAGGTACGGTTTCATTTTGCGGATCTACTAGCAATTTAGTAAACACGGCTCGCCGCTGCCAATGCATCCCCGGGGCTGTTTCTGAGCGGGCGGTGAATAGTGTCCGTTCGGGATGCGCCTACTGTATCGGTGTTTGCCAGCCGTAGACATCCGGCCGGGGATATCCCCAGAGTGGCTTACACATGTAGGCCCGGGGCTGTCCCGTGTAGCTTGTTGGCGGTGAATATTGTCGGATCGATTGGCTCTAGTCCAGGTCGGCGAAAAGATCCTGTAACGGAATGCGGATGGGAGAGAGGTCAATCGTCAGGGTCTTGTTTTCAGGTTCGCGGAAATCTCCGTCATTGCAAACGTATGCGCGGCGCTGGACTGGATCCAGCACCCAGATGTTTGGGACTCCGAAGGCTCGGTAATCGTCTATACGCTCTTGCATGCTGCGGAGAGTGTCATCCTTTGACAGGATTTCGATGCAGAGCAGTGGGGGTTCAGTAAAGACTTGTTCAATTTGCTGGCGGCGAGAGATGACACAAATATCAGGAACACGATAGCGGGTTGGGGAGACTTGGATGCGTTGCTCCGGAAGGACACGGATGTCCCATTCGCGTCCGTGCTGACGCATGGAGGCGACTACTGCGCCTTGTAGATTACTGTGTTCGTATTCACCCACGTTCCGTTCGACTAATTGCCCTTCGAGAAATTCTTGGTCTGGACGATAGGTTGTATTCAGATATTCAGTCGTCGAAACTAGGACAGCAGTGGACATCGGTTGACTACTTTCATTATGGCGATAATTGAAGGTTTGTCGCGAAGGATGTTGTACCGGAGTCGAGATCGCGCTCAGCTCGGCCTTATTTGGGCTTCGGGCAGAGTTGGGCCTCTACAAGCGCCGGAGTTTCACAAGTCAAGCCCAATTCGAGACATCAGTTCACGAGCTAGCTCTCCAAAATCCTTTCCCGCCGAATTTGCCGCTGCTAAGTGAGCGCCAAGCGCGCCATCAGCAGGTTTTAAGTGAAAGATTGGCTTACGGGCTTGCTGAGCCATTGGCATAAGACTTTGAAAGTTTTTGAGCTGGGCAATCTGGTTTGTGTCCGGCTTTAGCGTTGTAACTGGTCTGTTGCCGAAAATTGACTCGGCGTACTCTGCCGGTATACGAGCCATCCACTTAGCCTGGGCTTGCACTGGCCGATCGAGCCGAATTGTGTGCTGAAGGACTACGTAGCCCACGGGTGACATTTCTCCCGCTGGCAACTCAAGCGATGGTTCCGAATTTCGTTGGAGGCGGCTTTTCCAGTCCGCTCGCCATCTTCGAATGGATGGCCCAAAACTTCGCAAACCTTGTAACGAAAAAAGGTCTGGAGCTAAAGGAACAACCATGAAGTCCGCTGCAATGAGTGCCGCTCGGTTGATCGCACCCAGATTAGGCCCTAAATCCATTAGGATTACCTGTGACCCTGATTCAAGAGCAGCCTGCTGTAGAATGCGCCAGAAGGCAGACGTAACACGAAAGGCGCGCTCCTGTCCGTCAAGGCAATTAGGCCACTGCGCTGACAGTTCATCTTCGAACGAGGATAAGGCAACATCTCCGGGGAGCAACGTGAGGTACGGATTTACCCTTCGCAAGGCGGCCTGCCCAATGTCTCCCGTCCCTTCAATCAGGGGCTTTAAGCTGCCGAAGATCGTCTGAGGAACAGCGGGCGGCTCGGGCCAGATTTCCTGTAATTCGTCCTCATCGAGAAAGGCTCCGGTGAGATTGGCCTGGGGGTCAAAATCGGCTGCCAAAACTCTGAAGCCTAAGTCAGCGAGCTTCCAGGAGACATGATAGACCAGCGTTGTTGTTCCGACCCCGCCTCTGTTATTGAAGAAGGCAAGAACTGGAATCATGTCCGTCTCGCTCTCAGAGTTGCTAGCACGTAGCTAGTGTTTACTTGAAACTCGATCTCCGGATTACCGTTTTTGTGCATCTCCCGTTGTGCTAAGGCTATACCCACACCAAAACGCTGTACGAAGCCCAAATTGCTCATAGCCTCCGCGAGGTGGCGGTTTCGATAATCAGTGATCCCGGGTTGCCCGAAGTTGGCGACGGTGACATTTCCATAAGGTCCACCAGGGCTGTTAATTTCAATTCGGTCGCGAAACCAGGTAACGCGGATTGGCGCACCCGTGGCCTCGTACACTCGATGCATCACGGCATTTCGCGCAATCTGCTGAAGAGCAACGATTGGGTATTCAGCCTCTTTTAATTCGATGGAGGCTGAAGTGAAATCACTGGACACTGCGTTGTTTGCTTTGAGCACATCGTCTAGTTGCTCGATTAACCGGGGAATTGGACCTTCGATTACCTTTTGATCCTGTATTGGGTCTGTTAGCTCAAGACCGTCAATGCGAAGGAATTGAATATAGGCGCCGGGTACAAATCGAATTGGATCCAAACCAATGGTAAGAAGTCCGACTATCGTCGGCGCACCTTCTGCACCTGGACTGAGAAAGCGAAGAGACGAAAGTTGTTGATAATAGTCTCGCTCATTTTCCGCTAAGACTTCCGGCGAAATACTAGATGGCAGATAGGTGCGCTCAAATAGCTCGAGATCTAAGTCGTCAACACTAGCCCAAGAGATTGGTCGAAGATCAAAAGGCTGATCACGAAAACGGCGCTTTTCAGTCAGAAGTCGTTCGTCTTGTGTGCTGGCGCGAGCACGCCGGGGCCCCACCCGAATCCAGACAACCCCCTTATATCGAACCGGTGTATCAGACGCGGGATTTACTGCGATGACTGCTAAATTGCAACTTCCAACAGAACGCTTTTCCACGGTCATTGCAGGTTGCGGAAGGAGATTGCCGTCCGACCGAATCGCGGCTAAATTTTGTAGAAGCTGATCTGTGATTTCGATATCGGCACAAAAGCCATCCTTTTGAACACCAATAAAAAGCACGCCAGGACGCCTATGGTCTGGAAGGTCATTCGCGAAGGCGCATATTGCTTCTCCAAATTTGTCAGTGTCCCGGATAGAAGATGTCCGCTCAACCGTGTCGGATTCTAAGTCGTAAAGCAGGTCTTCCAGTTCTCTATCTGTCACTCGTCCAGTTTGACAAGGTAGGTGAAAAGCTTATACGTGCTAGATATTCACTCCGTGTGTGCGTGACGTGTGGATAGACTCAATCGCGGTTCGACTCGTACGGTTTCAATGGGTCATGTTATGCCCAAAGTCTTGTCCCGAGAGGTATAAGCATTTTACTTAGATACCCCTTTCAGATATTCACTCCGTCTGTCCCTAACTTCTCTTGCTAACTTCTCTTGCAAGTTGGTTGCGATCCGATTGGGCTTCGCTAAGGTTACGCTAGAAACTTCGCTGCAGTAGCAGTTTTAGAAGGCTAAGCGACGTGCTGATTCGGTTTGTGGTGCAAGCGCATGAGTTGATCGCCTGAGACGGCTGTGGAAGCATAAGTCTGGCCCCCATCGTCGCAGAATTCAACTTCGTATACTCCAGGAGCTAGATTTTCGACGACCGTACCGACTTGTCCGCGCTGGAGCTGCTGTTTGGGTAGGTCTTCGATGAGCGCTACAACGGAGAGCAGTTCGAATTCAGCCATGGCAAACCTCTTCTGATATTACAAAACAGGTAGTTAGTCGAGGAAAGTTTTCACCTAGCCTTACGATCCAGCCGCTGCGGACACATGCCTTCAGGGTTTCTTTGGTGCAATTGAAGTCCAGAGTGAAGCGGGTCCCGTATTCATCGTCCTTCACCTCTACTGCATTCATTGTTAAAGCTGCCTCAAGCAATTGTGCTTTCAGCCAATCGGCGTCTGTTTGTAGAAGGAGCAGGGCGGATGCGAAAACGCGCGCTTTGTGACGACCACGTGGGTGGGCCGGATTTAGACAATAATTACGCAGCTTCTCGACGTCGACGACTGCACGATCAGCTCCGGGCAGGATCAAGGTCGGAGCCCCATGAGCAGTTTGTCAATTTTTGAAACAGCTTGCCTGAGGCGTTCTTCATGTGGGCCGGATAGAAGTTTAAAGAGCCTTCCCTGCTGGGTCAACTCCTCTATAAATGTTTGATGCATCCAGGTTCGGATCCCTTCGCCGTCGCGGATGTTGTCGGGTACGAAGGGTGTGTCGATGTCGGTTAACAGATATAGATCGGGAAGCTTTCCCTTTGCGGCTATGGCTTCTAGTTCGGGTGAGCGCCTTCCGAAGTAGCGCCGGTACCAGATGGCTGTTGCGAAGGCGTCGGTGTCGCAGATCAGGATTCGGTTAGCGGTTCTCGCTCCGGTGTTCTCTCGGTTGCATTGAGTTTGCGCTATGTGGATGAACTCGGATGGGGACCAGTTAGTCGAGCCTGCCGCTGCTTTTTGTTCGGAGTATTCGCGAGCGTACTCGGGAATCCAAGCCGTTTCGTAGTGGGCAGCTAAAGCTTTGGCGAGCGTTGTTTTGCCCGTTGATTCGGCTCCTACTAAGCAGATGCGCAGGGCGTACCAAGCGCGAACGGGTGGCTCAAGATAGTCCCAGTAAAGGAAGGGCGCGCATCTTATTCGAGTGCCGGATATCGGGACGGTCCGACGGGCCCGGTCGATCAAAATGTGTTCGCAACCTAGAGCTTGGGCAAAGGGTGCGCCGTAGTCTTCGGAAGTGAAGACAACGTCGGGGGTGAAGCCTAGCCAACGGAGGGTGTTTTGAGCCCAGATCCTGTAATCCTGTTCGTCATCGGTGTCGTCGGCTAGCAGGACATTCACATTCGGATGAATTTCACGCAGCCAGGAAGCTCGGAGGTCGCCCGAAGGCATTTCGTGCGGACGCCGGCAGACGATGATGGTCAGGCCGTCGACTTGGGCGCGGGCTGAGTCAATGAGGAACTTGTGGCCGCGGTGGGGAGGCCAGAACTTGCCGACAATGAGGCCGCGCTTAGGCAAGAGATCGCCGCCAGGTTAGAAAGCCTGCTACGCAGAGGCCCGCGAAGATGGCATAAAGAACTGCTGTTAGCTGCAAGCCTCGCGAAAGATACAGGTAGATATAGATCACATCGGCAAGCAGCCAAACTAGCCAGTTCTCAATCGCTTTCCGATTCAGCAGATACTGAGCGCCGAGACTTAACACAGTGGTGAATGCATCCAGGAACGGTGCTGCGTCTTTGACCTGGCGGAAGACGATGGTCAGACCGGCAGTTGCCAATGCGGTGAAGCTGACGACCAGAACCGACAGCTTTGGTGAGCTGCGGGTAACTCGCAAGGCGGTTCGACCTTCGCCACCGTGCAGCCAGAGATACCAGCCTTGCATGCCCAGGATCAGATAGACGATTTGAAGGCCCGCATCTCCGAACAATCGACCTTGCAGGAACAGGAGAAGGAAGAACAAGTTGTTCGCTAAGCCAAGCGGGAAGTTCCAGATGTTTTCTCGAAGGGTCAAGTACACGCAAGCAGCGCCCGTGATAAAGCCCAGGACTTCCGTTAGCGCCATTCACCATTGTTCACGCTTGTGCCTTCACCATTGTTCATTAGTAGAGCGGGCGGCGAGATCGCCAATAACGGGCAGACGGATTTGTCGTTCCTGGGCGGCGTTGACCAGCAGGTAGATCCAGCAGATGAAGACCGACAGCTTGAGCAGGGACAGGAGGGAGTGCTCTACGCCGAAGCCGTGAGAGTTACCGAAGAGGATGGTGGGGGCGGCGGAGGTGACGATGAGCCAGGCGATGAAGAGGTAGAGGGATTGGAAGCCGTCGAAGCGGACGCGGGTGCTGGTGCGGAAGCGGCGGGAGGCTAGGAAGACAATGGCCGGGATGACGCCGAAGATGGGGATATAGCAGAGAACGGAGGCGGTGCGGGAGCCGATGCCGGCCAGGAAGTCGGAATCGGCTGAAGGTGGTTGAGCGGCGAAATTGCCGGTCCCGGATTGGCTGTATTGCGTACGCCTCGCTCCGGCCTGGGGTGTTCCACAGTTCGGGCAGAAGCGCGCGGTTTCACTTACGCTGGTCCCGCAGTTAGTACAGAAC
>CALMAV010000534.1:8733-9082 GCA_937859895.1 uncultured Bryobacterales bacterium
GGCGGCGCATGCGTGCTGTCTGTTCGGTGATCTGGTGTTTGCTGGGGTTGGCAGGGGCGAGTTCGGCAGCACCCAAGTCTCTTCAGGTCTACTTTGTGGATGTGGAGGGCGGCCAGTCGACATTGTTTGTGGGGCCATCGGGCGAATCGATGCTGGTGGATACCGGCTGGGGCTACAACGCATTTCGAGATGCCAACCGGATTGCGGCAGCGTGCAAGTTAGCCAAGGTGAAGAAGATCGATTATGTAGTGGTGACGCACTACCACACTGACCACGTGGGCGGAGTGCCGCAGTTAGTGGCTAAGGTGCCGGTGAAAACGTTTGTCGATCATGGGCCGAACCGCGAGGA
>CALMAV010000535.1 GCA_937859895.1 uncultured Bryobacterales bacterium
GGCTCTCGCAGGAGCTTAGTAGTTCGCGCGGGATCTTAGTCAGGTTGCGGACGTTCGGCCCCAGAAACACAACTGCGTCAGACGGTCGTGACCCTCGTGCCTCTTTGTGGATCAGGGTAGACAGCAGTTCCGCCCACCCTGCCTGGGCCTGCAGAGTGCGATAGGAAACGGTTCCCAACTCCAAGTTTTTCAGAGCTTGGCCAAGCTGAGGGAACTGCTCGCTTCGAAACAATTCTTCGTGAAAGACCTCGCGCTGCTGCTCCAGGTTGAAGGCGATTAGCTTGACAGCTGAGGGGCGAACGCCGCGCAGAAGCGAGTTGAGCGAAGTCATTAAAAAGGCACTATCCCAGGCGCGCAGCTTCTGAGAGGCCGGGTAAATAGGCGCGGCGTCCAGCAGTACGGTCAGCTGAGGACCGCTGGTATCCGAAGCTACAGGGTTACGTCCATTTTCCCCGTCGTGCCAGGGAGCGACGGCAGTCGAAGCAACTGTGTTGGCCGCTATCGCAATGTCGGCCTTCCGATCACTATGGCTGGGCTGAATTTTTACTCGCCAACGTTTGTGAAAGGTGCGATTACGGTCATCCACAATCGCCAGATCCACTGAATACTCACCCGGGCCGGCAGCAAACACACCGCTGAACTCAGCTTCCTCATGTAGATGATGCCAGCGGTAATTAGCTCGCATGGACTCCGGCATTTGCGGCAAATAGAATGTGTCGCCGAGATATACGGGGGCCGTTCCGGACGGTTGGACGCGGAGGTAAGTTCCTATCTGGGCAGCTCTGCCTTCAAACTGGGCCAGCGCACAGCGGCCTTCATAGCCAGCCTCGTAGCGGAAGGAGAAGTCCAGAAAGGGTTTTAAAACATGAACTTCGCACTTCAGACTATCGCCCTGGACGTCTTCGTTCATCAGCCGCTCAAGCAGCTGAGTACGCTCCCGGTCGTTCACCGGAGACTGGGCGTGTGCCGCCAATGTGCCCAATATGAAAAAAACTAACATCTGCACACGAGGCAAGCGCACCTCCCTTGTCGTTCGACTCGATTGTACCCGCAAACGCGCCAGGGTTGGGAGAGCAGCTAAGTCTTAACTGCCCTAATGCTCGGAAGCAATACTGCCGATCTACCATTCAGTGTCGCTTTCAACTTATCGCCAGCCCGGTTATGGTGCGTTCTTCTCCCTTATCTTTTCACTCCTTGGTTTCTGCACTCCCGTTGATGCCCAAGGGTGGATCTCTGTGCGGACAGACCACTTTGAGATGAGCACGACCAACCCCGCAGCGGACGCCGAGGCCACTCTGCTCGTTCTGGAGCAGGCGCGATCTTTCTTTCAGCAGACCACGGACTTGATCTCCATTTCGTCACGCCCGCTACGCATCATTGCGTTTCGCTCTAAGGAAGAGTACGAACCGTTCCGGTTGCAGAGCACGTCCTTCGCCCACTATCTTCACAGCCAGCGTGGCGATTACATTGTCCTTCAGGACATCCAGCCGCAGCACCGGCAAGCCGCGATTCACGAGTACACTCACTTTGTCTTTGGTAATGCAGGGCTGAAGCTCCCTATCTGGCTCTGTGAGGGTACCGCCGACTTCTACTCTTCGCTTTTAACGGATGGAGAGACGACAACGGTCGGAGGCATGTTGAGCGCACGCGTGCGTAGTTTGAGCGAGGGCGAGTTGCTTCCTCTCCAGACTCTGATGGCAGTTGACGGCGCGTCTCCTTTTTACAATGAGCGGAACAAGGTGGGGCTGTTTTATGGCCAGAGCTGGGCTCTGGTTCACATGCTGGTATTTCATGAAAGCTACCGGCCTCGCTTCGCTCAGTTCATCGGAGCAGTAAGTGGCGGGTCAGAGTCCGAGCGGGCCATGCAGCTTGTTTATGGAAAGACGGCCGACCAGGTGATGGCCGACTTGCAAAACTACCTTCCCGTGATGGGTTCGTACCGATCAGTCAATCGAACCGTTAAAGCCGAGTGCCGGAATCCTACCGTTTCATCGTTATCTGAGGTGGACAGTGCGCTCACTTTGGCTGACTTGCTGGCTTCACACAGGGCCACGGCCGCAAGAGCCAAGGGTGAACTGGTTGCACTGAGGCAGCGTGTGCCTGGAAATCGGCAAGCAGAAGAGTTGCTGGCTTACTTAGCAGCGCAGGAACCTGCTCGACCAGGAGCACCTCACTAGGAGAATCAGGACTAAAGCAAGCGCCGTTGTCCCGAGCGGCGATGGTTCGGGAGTCAACTCCGTGGCCGTGTCACTAGGTTTAGCTGTGCTGATCGGATAGTTCGACGATGTGGGAAGACCATTGGAGCTAATCACGACTCCTTGTATTGGGCTGGGAACCGGACCGTTCACCGGGCCAATGCCGCCTAGGATGGGTGCGCTTGCAGCCGTCGTAGCACCAGACCGTTTGCCGCGTAGTAGCGGGCCTGCTCCGCCAC
>CALMAV010000536.1 GCA_937859895.1 uncultured Bryobacterales bacterium
AGCTAGTTCCGGATACTTGTCTTCACACCGGTTGCCGGCTCGCGTCTGGATCTCCAATTCGCCATCGCGCAAAAAGCAGAGAGCACGTACGCCATCCCACTTAATTTCATAAAGCCACTGGTCGCCCTCCGGCGGCTCGGTAACGGCGGTGGCCAGCATTGCGCTGATGTTCGCCGGCATTCTTGATTTTATCGCGCCAGCAATCTCGCCGAGGCCCACCTGCTCCACGTTGCTGGCAATCTCATCCTGCGAACGCTTGGTTGCCACACTCCACGCAAATTGGTCAATGTCGTAGTCAGTGACAACGTATTCATCTTTCTTCTTGAGCAGCAGCCACTCGTTGCCCTTCCCGCGATTCTTCATTCGAACAATCGCCCAGGAGCCGTGGAGCTTTGAACCGTGGAGTTCGAACTTGAAGTCGCCGCGCTCTAATTGCGCTTCGGCAGGCTCGTCGCCCAGCACTGCATAGTCGCCGGTGTCCCACAGCATGACGCTACCTGCGCCATAGTTGCCCTCAGGTATGTTGCCCTCGAAAGTGCCGTAATCGAAGGGATGGTCCTCCACTTTCATCGCCAGAGATTTACGCGCGGGGTCGAGACTCGGTCCTTTGGGAACAGCCCAACTGACCAGCACGCCGCCAACCTGCAACCGGAAGTCGTAGTGCAGGCGCGTAGCATCGTGCCGCTGCACACAAAAGAAGCCGCCGCGTGTCGCCGCACCAGCAGGCTTCTCCTCCGGACCGGGCTCCGGAGTCTTGTCAAAGTGACGTTTCTGAGCGTACTCTTTCAGCGCCATTGCTGCCGTCATTATCCCAGCGTCGTCGACCAAGGCCGCTGGTACCCTAGAAGTTCCTCCCCCGGAAAGCAGTTCCGTTGCAGTTCTCCGAACAGCTCAAAAGCCAGCTCAACATTGTCGACGTGGTTGGACAGTATCTGCGGCTGAAGAAACAAGGCACCCGCTACGTTGGGCTCTGCCCATTCCACTCAGAGAAGACTCCTTCGTTTAGCGTCAGCCCTGCGCTGCAAATCTACAAGTGCTTCGGCTGTGGCGAAGCTGGCGACGTGTTTAAGTTCGTCATGGAGCATGACCAACTCACATTTCCCGAGGCCATTAAAGTCCTAGCGGAACGACAAGGGATTCCGGTACCCGAGCGGCAACGCTCCGATGATCCGGACACTCAGCGCCGGGAAGCTTTGATGGAGATGCATGAGATTGCGGCCGAAGTCTTTCAGAACAACTTGCGCGGGCCGGCCGGCAAAGAAGCGCTTGCCTATCTTGCCAAGCGAGGCGTCTCAGCCCAATCGATAGCCGAGTTCCGTTTGGGAGTATCGGACGGCAGTGGTCAGCAACTAACGCAGCGGCTACAGAAGTTTGGCAATGCCTCCCTGGAAAATTCAGGATTGGTTGGCAAGAGAGAAAGTGGGGGAGGCTTCTACGATACCTTCCGATCGCGGTTGATGTTTCCCATCCACAACGAATCGGGCAAGGTGATTGCTTTCGGTGGACGCGCCATGCGAGCGGAGGAGAAAGCTAAATACATTAACTCGCCTGAGACTGCGATCTATAAAAAATCGCAGGTGCTATATAACCTGCATCGCGCGAAAATGGCAGCGCGTAAGAACGATCGTTTCATCCTTGTAGAAGGCTACATGGACGTGATCGGTGTCTACTCAGCCGGTTTGCAGGAAGTTGTGGCAAGTAGCGGTACGTCGCTCTCGTCTGATCAGGTTCGCAGCATGAAGCGACAAATCTCGCAACAGCAAGCCAGCCGCGGACAGGTGATCTTAAACTTCGACCCGGATGCGGCAGGAGTTCGATCCACTGAGAAATATATCGGCGCCATGATTGCTGAAGGTTTGCGGGTGAAAGTTCTATCGTTATCAGGCGGACTGGATCCGGATGAGTTTATTCAGCAGCATGGAGCGGAAGCGTATGCAAAGGCGGTAAAAGAAGCGGGGTCTTACTTCCACTGGCTGGCCGATCGTGCGCGGGAAAAGTTTGACATGCGCTCGCCTGAAGGACGCGTGGATGCCTTTGAGTATCTGATGCCGGTGCTGCAACTGGTGCATGATCGCGTAGAGCGCGGTGCCATTGCTAACGACCTTGCCGAATACATGAATGTGGATCGGGACACCATTCGCGCAAATTTGAAATCCAAGAGTACCGAACCGACCCCAAAAAAACGGTCTCTGCCCGCGACGGTGCCTCCTAATGAAAGGCTACTGGTTCTGTGCCTCTTGAATCACGCAGAGGCGCGGGTTGTGATCCGGCAGTATTTAACCCAATCGCAGTTGGTGTTGCATTTGGAGCTGCGACCAATTTTCGAAGCTTGGTTGGGGGACGACGATGGAGAAACATTCTCCGTTTCGCGCATCTCGGACAAGCTGGAACCCCGTATGCAAACTTTGCTTTCGGAACTGAGCTTCTCCGATCTCAGCATCAGCGAAGAGGACGCGCCGCACCAGGTTTTACATTGTCTGGAAGAGCTGGAGACGACAGCGCTGGAGCGAAGCCGAATTGACCTCAAGCAGCAGATTAAACAACTTGAGCAGGCCGGTGATTTCGCCGGAGCGATGCGGCTGGCTGCAGAGCTAAACCAACCCACAACTCACCCCAACAGATGATGAAAGCTGTTGTACTATGAGGAGTCGATAGGGTGAATTAGTGTTCACACCGTTCGATCTACACGTGTGTTGACTAGTAGTTCATGCAGGAAACCGACGACAAAGGCTTTGCACTTTTCGATGATGTAAGTGAAGCCACACCTGACGATCTGTCGGGCACTGGTGAACTCAGCGACTTCCCCCCTGACGTGCATGGATCGCCAGCTGGCTTACTGGATGATCCTAAAGGACTTGGGCGCAAAGAGGAGGAAGGCGACGACCTCACTGATCTCGACCTGACTCCGGGCACGCTCGACAAGAGTAACGATTCGGTACGTGTCTACTTGCGCGAGATGGGCACGGTGCCGCTACTTACGCGGGACGGCGAGATTGAGCTCGCAAAACAGATTGAGCGTGGGCAGAGAGCTGTAATGAAGGCACTATCCCGCTCTCGCCTTATTGTCCAGATGGTGATTGAGACCAAGACTGCCGTGCAGCGTGGAAGTCTTCCTATACTCGAAGTAGTAGCAGCACCGGATGTCCTCAATGTTGAAGATGAACAATCTGCCGGCGCGCAGTTAGCAGAGCAGTATGTGTCCGATGTGGAGCAGATTGACACGCTCTTTCGCAAGTCAGAATCGCTCCGCCACAAGCTGTTGATTGCTTCGCGGTCACTGAAGCCTAAGCAGCATCGCAAAGCTCGTTACGAATACCTGCGTTGCGTGGTTCAAATATCCCGTAGTATTCGGAACCTTGCGTTCACAGCACGTTTTCAACGCTCATTGAGCGCTGCTTTGCGCAAGTTTGTGGGTCAAATCAGCTTGTTGGAGGAGGAATGCGGGCGATTGCAGCGAAGCATCGACCTGCTCGGAAGCACGAACGCAGCAGCCGGAGCGGCTCTGCGCAGGGAACTGAAAGCACTGACAGGGCAGATTCAGACTCTGGAAGAGCACGCCGGAACTTCATCGGTCGAACTGCATCGCACCTTGACTATTATTGAGCGTGGTGAGGTTAGCACTGATCATGCTAAAAAGCGCTTAATTGAGGCGAATCTTCGACTGGTTGTTTCAGTGGCGAAGCGCTACACCAATCGTGGCATGCAGTTTCTCGATTTGATTCAGGAAGGCAACATTGGGTTAATGCGCGCGGTAGAAAAGTTCGACTATAAGCGCGGCTACAAATTTTCAACTTACGCAACGTGGTGGGTGAGGCAGGCAGTTACGCGCGCCATTGCAGACCAAGGGCGTACCATTCGCATTCCAGTTCACATGATCGAGACGATCAATAAACTCGTTCGTCTGCAACGCTTAATGCAACAGGAACTGCGGCGCGAACCCACAACCGAAGAACTGGCTGTGCGGATGGAACTCCAGCCGAGTAAGATTCGGCGAGTCTTGCGCATCGCTCAAGAGCCAATTTCATTGCAAACTCCGGTGGGCGAAGAAGAAGAGTCAAACCTGGGCGATTTTCTAGTGGATCACCGCATGGTGTCGGCATCCGATGCAATGATCAACTTGAACTTACGCGAGCAAACCGCTGAGGTGCTGAAGACGCTGAGCCCGCGCGAGGAGAAAATAGTCAAGATGCGCTTCGGGTTGCAAGATGGCAGCGAGCATACGCTGGAAGAAGTAGGTCAGAATTTTGCAGTTACGCGCGAACGGATCCGGCAGATTGAGGCGAAAGCGCTCCGTAAGCTGCGTCATCCCAGCCGCAGCCATCGTCTGCGCACTTTCCTTGAAAACAACGCTTCCTCGTAAGGACTCAGTCGTGCGCGGAAACGTGATCGGATACTGTCACGTGGGGCTTCACGGTTGTTCGTGTACGACCACCAAATATCTTTGCTAGCGCCTTCTGCCTGAAGTCGAAAATCTCCAGCAGCTGCCGCTTGACTACTACAGCATGCGCGATAGCTCCAACCGGACCGAGCGGAAGCGCATAGTCAACGCGATCACCTACCCGAGTCCCTTCTGACGTTTCTGTAAATGTATGCTGGTGACGCCATAGCGAATACGGTCCCCGCGCCTGCTGATCGATAAACAGGTGAGGCGGCTGGTACTCTTCAATGACAGTTTTCCACTTGATAGGCAAGCCGAGCCACTTGATAACGTAGTCGATCTCGGCACCTTTGCGCATCTCGACTCGTTCTTTCGATACGACTTGGAAGTTGAGCCACTGCGGAGTAATCTTCGCCAGATTATACGGGCTCTCAAAGACTTCGAACGTGCTCTGAAGTGTTCGCTCGGTTAGCATCTCGCACTGCAGCGTATAGATAGACATGGCCCCAGTAGAATGGTAGCGGTCTCGAAGTGAGCGCGCCTAGCTCGCTTTAGTAATCGATGACTTATGAATGCCGCAGCTCTGCCCGATTACAACAACCTAGCCACTGTCTTCGACCGCTCTCTACCTCTGATTGAGCCGGTTGGTTCGGCAGTAGTCGCTCACATCCCCGCAAGGCCAGAAGGTGCAAACGTGCTCGATATAGCGTGCGGCACGGGCGAGCCTGGCTTAAGTTTGGCGCGACGCTCACCAGGCATTCAGCTGCTTGGCGTTGATGCTGCCCTCGGCATGGTCGAGATCGCTCGAGCGAAAGCAACAAGGGAGAACCTGACCAACGTCCGCTTTGAAGTGATGACTGCGGAGAACCTTGCCTGCGCGGACAGTAGCATGGATGCCGTTATTTCGCGTTTCGGGCTGCTGATGTTTGGCGATGTTGAAGCGTCTGCGCGCCAACTAGCGCGAGTGTTGCGCGTCGGTGGACACTTCAGCGTAGCTGTATGGGATAACGCCAGCACCAACACGCTGTTTAGCTCCGTAGTCGCAGCATTGCGTCCGCTTGTTCCCACCGAGCTAATCGCCCCCTTTGACAGTTTCCAACTGATTGAAGCCGGAAGGCACTTGCACGGGGCAGGGTTGACGGACGCACAGTCGGAGTTCTTCTCCTGGCATTACGATTTCCATAGCCTGGAAGCTTGGTGGGAGTTTGTCTCAGCGCCCGGTTTATTCAGTCGGCAGTTTGCCGTCCTTGGAGAAGGAGAGAAAGAGCAGGTACGCGCAGCGGTTGCCGCTGCAATGGCAGCTTACCGGCAGGACAACGGCTCTTACCGCATTCCCCATACGTGCAGATTATGGTGGGGTCAGCGGTGAGGCACTTGGGTTATGTTAGTGCTTTCCCATGCCAGAGATTGTTGACGTCGCCGTTCCCACGCCGGTTCATGAAGTAACACCTCCGAAGAAGGTTCCGAAGCCGAAGAATGCAGGAGAACGCAAGGCGCGGGTGCAACGAATTTTTGAAGAGTTTGATCGGTTGTTCCCTGAGGCCACTTGTGCCTTACAACATGAGAACGCGTGGCAGCTCCTGGTGGCGACAATCCTCTCGGCGCAATGTACAGATGAGCGCGTGAACAAAGTCACGCCAGGGTTGTTCGCAAAATATCCAACCGTTCACGATTTTGCAAATGCGTCCCAAGAGGAGCTGGCAAACGACATTCGTTCTACCGGCTTCTTCAATAACAAATCAAAGTCTGTCATCGGCGCGGCTCGGAAAGTGCTAAGTGATTTTAGCGGCGAGGTTCCACAAACCATTGAGGAGTTGCTGACTGTACCGGGAGCAGCTCGCAAGACAGCAAATGTTGTTCTAGGTACAAGCTACGGCGTTGCCGCAGGTGTTGTTGTCGATACGCATGTGCAGCGTATTAGCCAGCGGTTAGCCCTTACTAAGAACGAAGACCCGGTTAAAATTGAGCGCGATCTGATGGCGATTGTGCCACAGGATCGCTGGATACTATTCGCGCACCAGACCATTCACTTTGGGCGGCAAATCTGTATTGCGCGGAAGCCGAGGTGTGCCAACTGCCCGCTGGATTTGCTTTGCTATAGCGCGGATAAAACGCTTGCCTGATCGGCTCTACTTGGGAGTAGATGGCGGCCAATCGAGCACTACCGCTCTGATTGCCGATGAACACGGGCGAGTGTTGGGCGAAGGAGTAGGTGGTCCCTGCAACCATGCGAGCGCAACCGAAGGGCGACGTAAGTTTTTAGCAGCGGTGGGTGGCTGTATGGAAACTGCATGCGCACAAGCGGGATGTTCGCCGGCAACTGTGGAGTTCGCGGCCGCCTGCTTTGGGCTGAGTGGAGGGGCGGAAGATAAGGCTCCGTACATCTACCAACTGATCCGTAGTCGCCAATTTAAATTGACTCACGATGGAGAGATTGCACTAACCGGAGCCACTGGCGGGCAGCCAGGAATCATTGTCATTGCAGGTACAGGCTCTTTTGCATTTGGACGCAATGCGGAAGGTCGAACGGCCCGAGCAGGCGGATGGGGTTACATCTACGGGGACGAGGGTGGTGCCTTTGATATGACTCGGAGGGCATTGCGAGCAGCGCTTAAATATGAGGAGGGCTGGGGACCAGCTACGGAGCTACTTACTCTCTTGAAGCAAGCCGGCAACGCTGGGACTGCAAACGAATTGTTGCATCGCTTCTACGCCGATGTTCCACGTTCGTCCATTGCCGCCTATGCTCCTTTGGTGACGGAAGCAGCTGCAGTCGGTGATACTGTTGCGAACCAAATTTTGCAGGACGCGGCAAACGAGCTATGTCGCTATGTCGGAGGCGTAAAGCAACAACTTTTCGATGGTGAGCAATCGCCCCGCATCAGCTATGTCGGGGGTGTGTTTAGCAGTCCATCACTTCGTGACTACTTCAGCGCAGCTATTCGCGCTGAGGTGAGCGAGAACATAGCTCCACCGCTTTACCGGCCTGCCACAGGCGCATTGTTCGAAGCATGGGCATTGGACGGCGTGGGCGTTACGCCAAGGTCAGAGAACGATGGCGCAACAGTCTCCTGAATCGGTACTGCAAACTCGACTGACAAACGAACTGAAGCCTCCACGATGCTCAACAACAACTCTGTCTGAACGCGCAGGAATTGGTCAAAGTCGGCTGTAAGTACATACGCGAAAATATCCAGGTCAAAAGACTGTAACGTAATCTTCGTGAAGCGCAAGGGAACGCCCGTCGAGTCAACCATCGGATGATCCTCAAGAACCTTCGTGACGGCTGCGATCATCGCGCGGATCTTGTCAGGATGCGTATCGCGACGTAGGTTCAAGGTGGGGTGAAACCACATGCGGTCGCGTTTGGCATAGTTCTCCAGCGTCATGGTGGAGAACGACGAGTTCGGAACTGTGACTATCGTGCGATCGAGCGTGCGGATGCGCGTCGATCGCAAGCCGATGTCGACTACCGTGCCAACCTGGCCGCCAAACTGACAGAAATCTCCGACTAACACCGGTTTGTCGCTGATTACCGATACACCGCCGAACAGGTTTTCGATCGTCTTCTGCGCAGCTAACGCGACAGCAATACCACCGACTCCCAGGCCAGCCAGGATAGTGTTGATGTTGTATCCCCATGCCCCGACTACGGCCAAAAGGGCAATAAACCCGATAATGATTTTGACTGAACGCGCGAATAGCGGCAGAGCAGAATAGGACACGGCTCGTTCCCGGACATCCAAACGGGCGGTTACCGTGTCGGAAATGACATCAACTACCACCATCAGCAATTCAGCGAGTGCCCAGATGAAGACCAGCGACAGCAGCTTCAAAAGCAAGTCACGCAGCAAAGCGGGCGGAGCAATCAGCTCTATAGCTCCGCGAATCAAGGTTACTGCGACGATGCGGCGCAATGGCTCGACTGCAGCCCCTAAACGTTGAACATGCAGCCTCCTGGAATATCGAGTTGTTACGGGCCGGATCAGGACGAGAAAGGCACGCGCTAGTGATCGTGAAACGGCACTCACAATAGCACCTGCCAATATCAAAGCCAGCCAGATCCAAAGCTGCGCGCCAAAGATTCGGTTTCTCACCAGCGGCTCTGGCAGTCGCTTCTCAATGGGGGACTCAGTTGCGAGTGCCGCTAACTCGGGAAGGTGAGCCACACTGTCGAAAGACAACAGCCAGATCTGCTGGTCTCCGGACACCTCGCGCTGCAAGTAAAGCGTGATGGTCTGGCCACTAACTTGAAACTCTTCGAGCTTGTCACGGTCTGCTGCCAAACCATCGTTTGGATTGCCGCTTGGATTGTTGCTGAGCCGTCCGACAATGAATTGAGAGTCCCGGTTCAGAATGAGGCCAAGCTGCCCGGCGAGCTCTGGACCTTTTGCCAGTGGGCGAACATGGCGGAGGTCAAGGTACTGGGCCGCTAGCTGATCGTTATCGTCGTGAATGGCTTCCAGGAATGCATACATTGCAGAACGAGGCGTGTTGCGCTTGAGGGGATCAGGCTTGTTGGCATCGGGCGCTGCTTTCGCCGCCTCTGGGGCAGTTAGTGAACTGAGAGACTGGCCGAACCCCCGGAGAGGGATCAAGAAAGAGGATGAGATTAGGAGGGCGACAATCCAACGCTCCACTATTGCTAAATGCTTCATTACTCGCTATTCTGACCGGCCTTGGTTTGCAGATTCAGTGTGACTCTGCATTAGTGCGCTAGGAATGCGGAGCGATCTCAAGAAGAATCTTTTCACAGGCTTCCCTTGGATTTGCTGCTCGGGTCACCTGGCGACCAATGACGAGGAAATCGGCTCCATTTCGCAATGCTTCTGCGGGGGTGGCAACACGCTTCTGGTCGCCCGAATCGGCACCGGTGCTTCGAACCCCGGGGGTCACCAGCTTCAGCCCAGAGCCTGCAAGAGCACGGACGCGAGCCACTTCCAGGGGCGAACAGACTATCCCGTCCATTCTGCTTTCTACAGCCTTCCGCACCCGTAACTCGACCAGATCAGACACCGGTACCGGATAGCCAAGATCCCGCAGATCGTCAGCATCGAAGCTGGTCAGGACCGTCACGGCGAGCAGTTGAGTAGCTGACGTCCCACGACCTTCGGCTGCCGCCTCCATCACACTGCGGCTGCCATGCACCGTTAAGAAGGTGGGCTCGATTCGCAGACAGATTTGCTTCGTAGCGCGCTTGACAGTTTCGCCGATGTCGTAGAGTTTCAGGTCGAGAAAGATTTGTTTTCCCAAGTCCCGGATGCGCTGCACTAGATCAAGTCCGGCAGCCGCATACAATTCCATGCCGACTTTGTAGAAGGAAGCCGCATCTCCAAGCTGCTCCACCAGACGCATCGCATCCTCTCCGTTATCGATATCAAGGGCGATAATGAGCGGGTTCAAACTGTTACCACCAGGGGCTTGGTGCGATACTCGACCACTCGACCAATGACGTATGCTTCCGGGCGTGCTTTCATCAAGTTGGCTGCATCGTCGGCTTTCAGGGAAACCAGCAGGCCGCCGGAAGTCTGCGGATCATAGAGTAGAGCCTGCAGCTCAGGAGGTAAGTCAGGCGGCATGGCGACGCAACTTTGGACGAAGTCACGGTTGTTCTTTAGACCGCCGGAATGCGCCCCTGCTTTTGAATACTCCACGGCTCCCGGGAGGAATCGAACGGCTGAAGCGTCAATTTCTAGCGTGACATTGCTGGCCAGTGCCATCTC
>CALMAV010000537.1 GCA_937859895.1 uncultured Bryobacterales bacterium
CGCCCAAACCGACTCCCTCACCTGCCTCCGCGAGCTCTTCCACTTCTGCTACTGGCTTGCCCGCACCTATGCCGTCACACCTGCCGCCCGACCCGCCCCGCAATCAACTTTCAACCCCGACCAGCTTCCGAAAACCTCGCCTGTTCCGCCGCAAACGGTCGCGCAACTCAAAAAGCAGGCCGATGAAATTGCCGCCCGCGATGCCGAACTCAAGCTCCGCAACCAGACTATCGCCGATTTCCAAGCCAAGCAGGGAAGCATTGAAGAAGAACTCACCCGCCTCCGCGCCGAAATAGCCCAAGTCAAAGCCCGCAACGCCGCCCAGCCCGACACCCACGACTATTCAGAAGCGGAAACCCGCGATGCCTTCATCGACCTGCTGCTTCGCGAAGCCGGTTGGCTCCTCACCGACGAGCGTGACCGCGAGTTCGAAGTTACCGGCTTTCCTTCGGCCAGCGGCAAAGGCTATATCGACTACGTTCTCTGGGGAGGCGACGGTAAGCCACTGGCGCTAGTTGAAGCAAAGCGCACCAAACGCTCCGTCGAGGATGGCAAGCAGCAAGCCAACCTCTACGCCGACGCATTCGAACGCCAATTCGGCCAGCGCCCGGTTATCTTCCTAAGCAACGGCTACGAACACCAGATCTGGGACGACACCTACTATCCGCCGCGCCCCATTCAGGGCTTCTATAAACGTGACGAGCTCGAATTGCTCATCCAACGCCGCACTACTCGCGCTCCTCTGGCCACTGCTTCCATCAACGCCAAAATCGTCGAGCGATACTATCAGGCTCGCGCCATTCGCAAGATCACCGAGCACTTCGAACGCGACCGCCAACGCCGCGCTCTCATCGTCATGGCTACCGGAGCTGGCAAGACCCGCACGGTGATTGCCCTCTGTGATCTGCTGCTGCGGGCTAACTGGGTTAAGCGCGTCCTGTTTCTCGCTGATCGCGTGGCGCTCGTGAACCAGGCCGCCAAAGCCTTTAAGGAACACCTGCCTTCCGCTGCGCCCGTCAACCTCGTGACCGAACGGCATACCGAAGGCCGCGTCTACGTGTCTACCTATCCCACGATGGTCAACCTCATAGACCAAACCCGCGATGGCGAACGCCGCTTTGGCCCTGGGCATTTCGACCTGGTCGTCATCGACGAAGCGCACCGTTCCGTCTACCAGAAATACGGCGTCATCTTCGACTACTTTGACTCGCTGCTAGTGGGCCTCACTGCCACGCCGCGCGACGAAACTACCCGCGATACATACCGCCTCTTCCATCTTGAGCCTGGCGTCCCCACCGATGTCTATGAACTCGAAAACGCTGTAGCCGACGGCTTTCTCGTGCCTGCCAAGTCGGCCTCGGTAACGCTCAAATTTCCTCGCGAAGGCATCGCCTACGACGATTTAACGGAGGAGCAGAGGCAGAAGTGGGAAGAGCTCGATTGGAGTGCCGACGAAGAGGCCCCGCCTCCGAACCGCGTCGAAGCTCCCGCTATCAACAAGTGGTTCTTCAACGCCGATACCGTGGACAAAGGTCTCGAACACCTGATGAAGTACGGCCAGAAAGTCGCCGGTGGCGACCGCCTCGGGAAAACCATCATCTTCGCCAAGAACGACGCCCATGCTCACTTCATTGCTGAGCGTTTTGACAAGCACTATCCGCACTACGCCGGACACTTTGCCCGCGTGATTACCTATTCGACTGACCAGGCGCAAAGCATCATCGACAGCTTTTCAAGTCCGGACAAGACTCCGCACATTGCTGTCTCTGTGGACATGCTCGATACCGGCATTGATGTTCCGGAAGTTCTAAACCTGGTCTTCTTCAAGCCGGTCTTCTCGAAAACCAAGTTCTGGCAGATGGTCGGCCGCGGTACTCGCCTATCGCCAGGCTTGTTTGGCCCCGGCCTCGATAAAGAATTCTTCTACATCTTCGATTTCTGCGGCAACCTCGAGTACTTCAACGAGAACCCCGAGAGCACCGAAGGTACAGCTGGCATGTCTCTGAACAAGCGGCTTTTTACTCTTCGCGTTGAGTGCCTGGAAGAGTTCGACAAGCTGAAATCGCCGGCTGATTATCCGGAGCTCCGCTCTGCTGTAGCCGAACATCTCCGCGCCGACATCGCTGCCATGACTCTTGAAAATTTCATCGTGCGCCCGCATCGTCGCCTGGTGGAACACTACGCAAAGCCCGAGTCCTGGACAACCCTCAACATCGAGGGACGTAGCGAGCTCGTCGAAAAGGTCGCTGGTCTGCCAACCGAAAATGTGGACGCAGATGTTGATGCCAAGATCTTCGACGGCTATCTGCTCGCTCTTCAACTGGCCGTGCTCCGAGCCGACCCCACCTTCTCTAAACTGCGGAAGAAAGTCGAAGGCATCGCGAGTCTGCTTGCAGAAAAGGCCAGCATCCCTATGGTGCATTCCCAAATGGCTCTCATCGAGCAACTCCAAACCGGCGACTACTGGCAGAACGTAACGCCACCTATCCTGGAGTATGCCCGTAAGAGCCTGCGATCACTGGTTAAGTTCATCGACAAACAAGCCCGCAAGCCGGTCTATACCGACTTCGAAGATACCCTGGGGCCCATCGAAAGCGTTGAGCTTCCCGTCTTCGCCGCCGGAGTCGACTTCAAGAAGTTCAAGGCTAAAGCCCGCTCGTTCCTCAAGGAGCATGAGACAGATCCCGTCGTTCATAAGCTCCGCACGGCTGAGCCGCTTACCCTCGCTGATCTCACCGGCATCGAACTCATGCTCATCAGCGCCAATATTGGCACTGCCGACGATGTTTCACGCGCGCGCGAAGCAAGCCACGGCCTCGGGCTTTTCCTTCGCGGGCTCGTCGGCCTTGACCGTGCGGCCGCCAAAGCTGCTTTTCAGGACTTCCTTAGTAGCCGTACGCCCACAGCAAACCAGATTGAGTTTCTGAACATGATCATTGATCACCTGACTGAGCAGGGCTTTCTCGATCCCGAGCGTCTCTATCACTCGCCCTATGTGGACCTCAGCCCCCAGGGCGTAGACGGCCTGTTTACCGCTGATCAGGTTGACGTAATGTTTGCCACTCTGGCCCAGATCCGCCAGACCGCCTGTCCAACCTGACCCAGTTCGGTCCAACTATCTCCTTACTTCAAGCCTTGTAAGAGATCGTCGCGAGTAACGCCTTTATGTTTCGCAACCGCTCGCAAAATCGAACTTATTGTTCCAAGCCTGAGGGAGTTGTGCGCCGGAATCGAAATTCGCTGGTGCGCTGGGTCAGACGTCTCAAGCACAATGTGACTTTCAGCCTGATGCACTTTCCTATACTGCCAATCGCGGCAAAGTACATTTACCAGACCCTGACCTGATAGGTCACGCGGAATCTTCATGCCACCGACAGCACTTCATCCCTCACCAGGTGCAAACGCAAGCTTGTCGGCGCTACCGCGTCAAAGTAAAAAGCCGTAACTGCTTCTTTGACGTTAACGCGCAGATTTTCCCAGGAATCTGCTTGGGTAAAGATGTTCTCAGTCAGGCACTCAGCAACATAACCACCGTCTGCCTCCTGCGTCACCTCAAAGATCAGTTCGCTCATAGCTCGATAGTACGAAACCCCAGTCACAACCAATTTCCTTAATACCCTCAACCACTTAACGCAAAACGCTTGCGCAGCACTCGTACACTGAATCCTTACCGCCCTGCCCGCCTGGACCAAACCCGGCTGCAGGGCTTTCTGTTACCAAAATACGAAAGGAAAACCCATGTCAACCATCTCCGCCGCACAGCTCGCTGCCAACCGCACCAACGCCCAGGGGTCCACCGGCCCCCGCACCGCCGAGGGTAAACAAACCGCCAGCCAAAACAGCCGCCAGCACGGACTCACCGGCACCCGCTTCGTCGTCCTCGGCTGGGAAGTGCAGGAAGACTACGACCAGCTTCTATCCGACCTCCGCGCCGAGCACAAACCCGCGACGCCCACCGAACAACAGCTCGTCGATTCACTCGCCCAGCATCGCTGGCTCAGCATTCGCGCCGGCACACTCCAGGAGTACTGTTTCAGCGACGACGACCCCACCCGCTGCGCCGAAGTCCGCCTCGCCCTCTATCTCCGCTATCAGACCCACCACGAACGCGCGTTCCACAAGTGCTTAGACATGCTCCTCAAGCTTCGCCGTGAAAACCTGCGCGAACACAATGGCTTCGTTTCGCAAACGGTGCGCATCGCTAACGGTCATCGCAACGATGACCGCCACTTCCTACAACTCGAACTGCTCAAAGTGAAGCTGGAGAAGGCAAAACAGTCGCTAAAAGTCACAGATGAGCCGCTAACCTCACCGGCTTACCCAGTTACCTCAAGCTGCGTTGCGATTCCGCAATCGGCAAATCATTAATACTTGCCTCCCGGCGCTGCATTAAGCCACTTGGAGCGAACTCCCACAGCTCATTGCCACAACTGCGAAACCACTGGCCGTTCGCATTGTGCCACTCGTAGTGA
This sequence comes from uncultured Bryobacterales bacterium, assembly GCA_937859895.1. Lineage (GTDB taxonomy): Bacteria > Acidobacteriota > Terriglobia > Bryobacterales > Bryobacteraceae > Bog-105. The sequence continues at coordinate 4,473 of CALMAV010000537.1, forward strand.
AATTTCACGGCCATACGATTGCCCCGAAAGCCCCACAGCTCTTTCTTCAGCTTGTAGTCCAGCTCTTCACTCCACTTGCGCCGTAAAAATTCGATAATCGCCGCACGACCCGTAAAGAACTCGTTCCGATTCCGCCACCAGCTGTCTTCGGTATACGCAGCCGCCACCTTCTCCGGATCCCGCGTATTCCACAAGTCTTCAGCCAACTGCACTTTGCGCGCAGCCGCCTCCGCATCTTCAAACGGCGGCAGAATCAGCTCAGGCATCGTGCTCCCTCCCGGTCAACGCTGACGCTCAATCATGCAGTCGCGCCAGTAGTAATCCACGGCAGCATTGTAATGGTAATCAGGGCCGGCTGTAGCAGTTGCTATCTGCTCCAGCGGTACCTTCGGACGGCGGTCAGCATAGAGCAGCCCGTTCGCTTCCTGATAGGTGTCGGCAAACTGTGTGTAGCAAAAACCCGCCAGCGCCGGCAATGAACGCACAACCTCCAGAAGCGCGGTATAGCTTTGGAGAAACTGCTCCGCCGTTTGCGCACGAGCATAGCCCCACGCACCAGCCTCCTCGGTTAATGCAACGCCTCCGAACTCACTTAAGACAATCGGCTGCTGAGTATCCATCTTAGGGTCAAGCATCAAGATCCGCCCACCCGGTCGCTCCCTTTGCAACAGCCGCGACATCTCTACCTGACCGTAACGCTTACCAATCCGCTCAGGCTTCTCATCATAGTCGTGAATGCCGATAATATCTGTCGCAACGCTCTCCCACCCATCGTTCCCAATCACTGGCCGTGTCGGGTCCAGCGACTTCGTTAGGTGGTAAAGCGCCTGCACATAGTCGCGCTGTGCCGGGCTCTCTGGAAGATCAGGAACGCCCCACGACTCATTGATGGGCACCCAAGCCACAATACACGGATGACTGATGTCGCGCTTAAGTATCTGCACCCACTCGCTTGTCACCCGCTCAATGGTTCTGCGCGTATAGCGGTAAGCGCTCGGCATCTCCTCCCACACCAGCAGCCCCATCTTGTCAGCCCAATAAAGGTAGCGTCGCGACTCAATCTTCTGGTGCTTCCGGACGCCATTAAACCCAAGCTTCTTCGCCAGAACCACATCCTGCAACAGAGCATCGTCGCTCGGCGCCGTCAAACCACTTTCGGGCCAGTAGCCCTGGTCCAGAACTAGCCGCAGAGGAAAAGGCCTCCCGTTTAGCACAAACCGGTTGCCCTCTAGTGAGATCGCTCGCAGCGCCGTATAGCTGGTCACCGTATCCAGCAAGACTCCCTCGTGGTCGCGAAGCTCCAGGATTGCGTCAATGATTGTGGGGCTGTCCGGACTCCACAATAAGTCATTGCGAAAATCGTCAATGCCCGGGTCAGACAGTGCGATCTGCCGATGAACTTCGCCGCTGACCACCGAGTACGTGTCCTCGGCGAGTACCGTCTGCCCTACTTTCAGACTCACGCTTAGCCGTAGTGGGCCAATCGTGTTGTCCGTTACCACCGCCTCCATGCCGATTTCCCAGCGATGAAGGTTCGATGTCCAGTTCAGCCGCTCAATCCGAACCGCCGAGACCGTCTCTATCCACACGGTCTGCCAAATGCCTGTCGTACGCGGATACCAAATCGAGTGAGCCTCCAGCTTCCAGTCCTGCTTACCGCGAGGCTTGGCCAGATCCGCCGGATCGTCATCAGCCCGCAC
>CALMAV010000538.1 GCA_937859895.1 uncultured Bryobacterales bacterium
GCAATAGCTTTGTTGCTTCCGGTGACCGCCTTCTCCGCTACGACTACGGCGGCTCATTCCAAGAAAAGGAAGGGGAACCGGACGGCAACTGCCCGCGCCTTGAGCAAGTCGGCGGTCAGACAAACTGCCAGGCTACGGAGCGGCCTACGGACCGGTACACGCGCCGGCGTTATTCATACCCGGGCTGTTTTGCGCGCGGGCCTCGGTCGACGCCATCGCAACCATCACGTTTTTATTAATCCCTGGACTGAACCGACCTACGCCGATTCCACCGTCGGCGACAGCATCGATGGGGAGGACCTCGCGGTGCGTAAGGCAGCCGTGGATGCACTCGGGCCATATAACGGCACGGTGGTTGTATCTGATCCGCACACCGGACGCATCCTCACTGTCGTTAACCAGAAGCTGGCGTTTAAAGGCGCTTACCAGCCTTGTTCCACGGTCAAAGTTGTTGTTTCTCTCGCCTCGCTCTCAGAAGGCATCGTAGACGCTAGTTCCCATATCAGCTTGACGCGTCGGTACAGCATGGATATGACCCAGGCTCTGGCGCATTCCAACAATCTTTATTTTGCCAAGCTGGGCCAGCAGCTGGGTTTCGACAGGGTCTTGCGCTACGCACACCTGTACGGACTTGGCGAGAAAGCCGGTCTCAACATACCGGCGGAAGAGCCTGGTTACGTCACAGATACCCCGCCTGAGACTGGCGTTGGCATGATGACGAGCTTTGGAGACGGCATTCGCATTACTCCCTTGGAGTTGGCCAGCATCGTAAATACTGTCGCTAATGGTGGCACCATGTACTACCTGCAATATCCCAAGAGCCAGGAAGAGGCCGCAAAATTTGTTCCCCGGATCAAACGCACCATGAACATAGCGTCCTTCCTGCCCCAGCTGCGCGCTGGCATGTTAGGCGCTACTGAGTTTGGAACCGCGCGGCGAGCTAGTGCAAACGGAACCGACACTATTCTTGGCAAGACGGGCACCTGTACTGATACTGCTCAACCTGGCGTTCATCTTGGTTGGTTCGGATCCTTTAACGACATGGCCGCGACTCGCCTGAGCGTGGTGGTTCTCCTAACTGGCGGTCGCGGCATCAGTGGACCGATTGCCTCCGGTGTTGCAGGCAACGTGTACCACAATTTGTCTGCCCAGCACTACTTCTCTTTCGATCCGGCAGCGCCCCCGACGGCGCTGGTCTCCATGCAACACTAAGGCATTTTGAATTCTTTACTTGATCCCACTCTGAATCACGTTCTGGTAGCGTTTGCATTCGCTGCCCTGGGATTGTGGATCGTAACGTTCCACGCAGTGCGTAAGGGCTGGCGCTTCGAGCTATTCGCCGTTGACTTCGCGCTCGGTACGTTCGTTTTCGCGCTTCCAGTTGTCTTCGTTCTGGGCAACTTCGGAACTGATCTTCCATTTAGCGACCGATTGCTGGTTTCCAGTAAAACTGCCCAGGCCATGATGCTTGCTGCCGGCTTTATCTTTGGCGTCGGGAATACGCTGCTGTTGGGTGCGGTTTCCCTACTAGGCGCAGCGGGTGCTTTCGTTATTAGCGGCGGAGTGGCGCTCCTCCTCAGCATTCTGATCCGAGTCAGTGGCGGGACCGCAGTGATGAACTTGATTAGCGGCGTTCTTTTTTTGCTTGCCGCACTTCTTGGCGCAATAGCTTGTAGCCAACGCGAAGGCAGAGTACCAGATCCGCCAAGCATTCCCCGAGCAAACTACCAGCCAAAGGCCAGACGTTTTCGCCGCAGCACGAAGGGCATCCTAGTCGCTATATTAGGCGGTTGCACCCTGGGCGCTTTCTACCCACTAGCACTGCGTGGCATCTTCGATGATTTCGGCATGGGTCCGTATGCCGGCCTCTTCCTGTTCTGTGTAGGCGTCTTGATCGGCAACATTGTCTTCAGTCTTTACTTTTTCAACATTGCTCTTGACGGCGCTGCTCTGCCCCTCCGTAGCTATCTGAAAGGCTGGCCCGGCAAGCACCTTGCAGGTCTGTTAGGCGGTATTCTCTGGGCTGCCGGCGCACTGGCCGTTGCGCTGACACGAACGCCCTCAACGGCCAACGTCACGGCCGTTAAAGCGAGTAGTCTCTCTGCTCTACCCCTTCTTTCCATTCTTGTGCCCGTTGTACTTGGCCTACTGCTCTGGAGGGAGTTTCGGGACGCTCCAAGAGCAGCTACCCTCTTCCAAGTCGGGGCTCTTCTCTTCCTTACTGCTGGCCTTTGGGCACTTATCGTGGGATAGTTTTATCGCCTGACACCTACACCTGCTGTCGTAGTCGTCCTTTCGAAACGCCTAGCCTGACCTTCTCACAGAGGAATCAGGAATGCGGAAAGCTGTCAAGGATCCAAACCTGCTTGGCTACACTCTATCGAAGGCTAAGACCGTCCTTCTCTCTGCTCCACCTATCTTCATCCCAGATGAACAGCTAATGGACCACCTTGGTCGTTTCCACCATGGTTGTGTGCGGGAAGTCCATGTTGAGACTGAGCACTTTGTCGGTGAGGGCCTCAGCATGACTTGTGGCTGGCGTACGACTGTGCATCTGCTGGTGCAGCGCCAACGCAGTACTCCGTCCGCTATTTGAGATGAGGTTTGAAGAGGTTGCCAAACATACGAATTTGCCCACCTCCACGGAATTGGGTCTCGGCACATGGAGCTTGGAATCGTTTGAGCGAGAGGTTCCAATGATTGCTGCTCGGCGGTATGGTGGCGCGATGCAAGGGAGTGGATGGGACCAACGCTGCGATATAGAGACGCCATTTAGATTGTGGCGGATTCAGGGCTCGAAGTGAATTCGTCGAGTTCAACGGCTAGGTCCAGGGCGCGGCTGTGGTTAGGGTCAAGGGCCAGGAGTTGTTGGAGGACGCGGCTGCCAAGTTTATACTGGCCGAGGCCGACGCGGGCTTGAGATTGCAGTAGTAGTCCGTAGATGCGGCTCCCTTTGGCTGCGTCGGTTTTGAGCACTGGGCTAAACGAAACGGCGGCAAGATCCTTTTCGCGGGCGATGCGACGACCGGTAAACCAGAGTTCGCGCAGGAGGCGTCGCGAATGGTGACGATCACCGAGCCGGGCAAAGGCTAGGGCGGCATACCAGGACGTTTCCGTGAAGGGTGGTCGCGTTGCACCGGTGCTGAAGGGCAGCGTT
>CALMAV010000539.1:0-558 GCA_937859895.1 uncultured Bryobacterales bacterium
AAGGATTGCGCATGCCTGTATACCCGATGATAGACGTTGAATGCGTTACCACCCTTGGCGCTGGATCGCGGTAAGTGTCTTCGTGCTGTCGTCCACTTTGAACTATCTGGACCGCGCGCTGGTGGGCTTCATGGCTCCTTTCATCATGAAGGAGTTCACGCTGAATCAGCAGCAGATCGGCTGGATGATTTCGATTTTTTCGATTACGTATGCCGCGATGTCGCTACCAGCGGGTTGGTTGCTCGACCGGCTGGGAGTGAACAAGGGCATTGCAATAGCGGCAAGCTGGTGGTCGCTGGCCTCCTTAGGTACGGGATTGATAGGAAGTTGGGGCGGAATGGGTGTGTGCCGGGCCGCGCTGGGAATTGGTGAGGCTGCAGGTGTGCCGGCGTTCGGCAAGGTGAATGGCGAATACTTAAAGCCCGAGGAGAGGGCGCTAGGAGCAGCGGTCAACGGCGTCGGAATCAGTGTGGGGCTGGCACTAGCGCCTTTGTCGCTGGGCATCGCAGCGGTTTATGGGTGGCGGCGACCGTTCGTGATCAGCGGCATACTTGGTCT
>CALMAV010000539.1:568-1043 GCA_937859895.1 uncultured Bryobacterales bacterium
GATTCCGTTGTGGCTCGTGTTAAGCCGGAGTTTCCAACGACCCGAACGCACGGTAGTCCGGACACGGCCAGACTGGGCGCTGTTGCGACAAAGGCCGATATTAATCCTAATGCTGGCTAATGTGTTGTGGATGAGCGGCTACTCGGTATGGTCATTCTGGATTGCTCTCTATTTGAGAGGCGTTTACCATGCGAATTTGCAGACGGTGCAGAGCCTGGCCTGGATACCGCCGTTAGTCTCAAACCTTGGCGGATTCTTCGGTGGATGGCTCTCGCTGTTGTTGATCAGGCGGGCGGTTCCTATCGTTCAGGCCAGGCGACGTACTATTTTCGTGAGCGCTATTGGATGCTTGAGTGCGTTGGGATTGTTGACTGTGCAGAGTGCGACCGAAGCGACGGTATTGATTGCGGCGAGTTTCTTTTTTGTGCTGGCGGGGAGCGTGAATCTTTACGCGTTGCCCATCGACCTATATGGC
>CALMAV010000539.1:1053-5221 GCA_937859895.1 uncultured Bryobacterales bacterium
GGCTCAGGCAGGGCGGCGCTGGCGGTATCGGCGTTAACGTGCGCTTATGGAGTGTTGCAAACGGTAATCTCGCCGGTGATTGGCTGGATGGGTGACCATCATCTATATCGGCAAGCTGCGTGGCTGGTGGCAGTGCCGCCGCTGGTGAGTTCGCTCCTGCTGCGTGGGCTGCCAGCGGGGGCGGTACGGCAGGAGACCTATGATTCAATGGCGGAGGCTTAAAAAATGACTCAATTGACACAGCAGGTATGGGGCAAGACAGACGATGGCGAGGAGGTGCACCTCTACACCTTCCGTAATGGGCAGGGAACTGAAGTGGCGATCACCGACTTTGGCGGACACATTGTGTCAATCAAGACGGCAGATAAAAAGGGGGATTTTGCGGATGTCGCCCTTGGCTTCGATTCGCTGGCAGGTTATCAGGCTAAGAATCCATACTTCGGGGCAAGCGTGGGGCGGTACGCAAACCGTATTGCCGGCGCGCAGTTCACGCTGGAAGGCAAGGTGTATCACCTGGCGGTAAACAACGGCGAGAACTCACTGCACGGCGGAAAGAAAGGGTTCGACAAGTATCTCTGGAGGAGCCGTGAGGTGGACGGGGATAGCGGTAAAGCGCTGGAGTTAACCCGGGTGAGTCCCGACGGTGAGGAAGGCTATCCGGGAACGCTGACAGCGATCGTGCTGTTTGCATTGAGCGATGACAATGAGCTGAAGCTGGATTATTCAGCAACAACCGATGGGGCCACGGTTCTAAACCTGACTAACCATTCTTACTTCAACCTGACAGGCGGTCCGGCTAGCGAAATTATGCATCACGAAATTTTCATTAATGCTGATGCCTTTACGCCGGTGAACCGGCATCTGATTCCAACAGGAGAGCGGAGGCCAGTCGGGGGGACGCCATTTGATTTCCGTAAGCCCTCAACGATAGGCGCGCGCATTGATCAGGATGATGAGCAGTTGAAGTTGGCGCTTGGCTACGACCACAACTTTGTGCTGAATGGCAGTGGTATGCGACTGGCGGTGCGGGCGACTGAACGGAAATCCGGGCGAACACTGGAAGTGCATACAACGCAGCCTGGGGTCCAGTTTTACTCGGGTAATCACCTGGACGGCAGTGTGAAAGGAAAAGGTGGAGCGGCGTACCAGTTCCGCCAAGGGTTCTGCCTTGAGACGCAGCACTTTCCGGATTCTCCGAACCAGCCGTCGTTCCCAACGACCGAGCTACGGCCCGGGCAGCTCTTCCATCAGCAGACTATTTTTAAGTTTGGTCTGGCGAACGGTTAGCTCTCTGCGCAGTAGGTTCAGCGCACGACGGCGAAGGCCATTGCATCCGGTGTCTGAGCGGTAGCAATGGTCTTTACTGTCTTCCAAGAAGCAGGGTCAAGCACGGTGACCTTGTTACTCGGCTGATCGCTGATCAGAACATTGCCATCGAACGGATCGACTTCGAGCGAGCCGGGGTCGTGACCCAGATCTTCTGAGCTTGTAGCGATAACTTTCCGATTATTTACGTCAATCTTCCAGGCAGCAATCTGGTGATTATGGGTTCCAGCATCGAATAGGAACCGGCCGTCAGCGCTGAATTTAGCGACAAAGGGCGTCCCTTCGACAGGGATAGTGAAGTCGAGTTGATTATCGGAGGTTCGGAAGAAAGCGATCTTACTCTCAGGGCCGAGGCTGGTAACAAACCACTTGCCGTCAGGACTGATGGTTATACGCTGATTCTCGGAGCCGGTGGGAACGGTAGCTATCAGCTTACGTGCCTTGACGTCGAGCACCGAGACCGTTTTGGATTGAACGTTGCTGGAGTAGATGCGGCTCTCATCAGGGCTGAGCGCAATCATGTGCGAAGTGTGGGAACCGGTGGGGATCTCACCGATAATCTTCTGGGTCTTGGGATCAATCAGGATGACCGCAGCCGCAATCTCGGCGGTGACGTAGACCGTTCCGCTCTTGCCAACGAGAACACAGTGGGGACGCTTATATTCGCCTGTGTCGATAGCCGCTACCTGCTTGCAGTCCGATGTCTGGAAGATGTGAAACATGTGCTCATCGGTACCGGGCTTGCCCACGCCGGAGGAGCCGTAGACCGGCACGTAAGCGAAGCGTCCGTCCGCGGACAGAGCTACCTCGTGAGGAGCAATGCCGGTAGTGGCCTGGCAAACAGGCTTTAGGGTATCGGCATCGTAAATGGTAATACCGGGCAAATGTTTATTGACCAGCGCCATGATCCTGGAAGGAGGGGGGGCGCCGATTGCAGAAGACGTGAGGATAGGCACAAGAACGGTGGCGAGGAGGATTGAAAGGCTACGCATGAGACTGGACCGAGCGAGCCGAAACGGTTATGCCGACATGGCCGAGCGCCGTTCGACAAGACCCATCTCAGTCAGGATTAGTTTTATCACGTTGTCTGTGCCGAGGGCAGTATTCAGCATCGCGTGATAAAGTTCGCGCGTAGGCCACTGCTTACCGTAGTACTTTTTGACAAAGGCGGCGCGCTCGGCATCCACACTCGCAACCAAATCTTCTGCTTCCTTGGAGCTCTTGCCCATGCCGGTGACGCGGTTTAACTTGTCCTGATACGGGGCATACAGAAAGAAGTGAAGCGCATCGGTGCGATTGCGCAGGAACCAGGGCGCGGCACGACCGACGATCACGCAATTACCGCGATCAGCCACTTCCGTGATCACGCGCTCAAAAAGTTTGGAGAGTGACTCGGCATCGAGCAATTCAACGCCTTTTCCACCAAAGCTTTCCTCAAAGCTGCCTCGCATGAAAGCTTTCATCAGGCGGTAGTAAGTAGGGTCAAGACGCTCTTCACGCTCCTCAACTTTATCGACGTGGCACTTGAGCCGGCGGGCAATCTCCTCGCTGATTTCGCGGTCCCAGAGCGTCCAACCCAGTTGATTGGCTAAGTGTCTGGCTATTGCCCCGGCTCCGGAACCATACTCCCGCTCAATGGTAATCACCCTTGTCATGACCAACCCCCAGGAGAAAATATATTATACGGGCGCTCGCAACAGATTGGTTACCGAAGGCATTGCCAGGAAATTAATGCTGTTGTTCAATAATCAAGCTTCGGCCTTTGCAGGCGCGGTGCTATCGGCTTTAATCGAATTAGACACCCGCCTAAGGGATGCCGAGTGTAGAAACGTGAGTTTCGGGGAGAGAGTATGTGGATCGTTCGCCTGGCTTTACGGCGACCATACACCTTTGTTGTCCTTTCGTTGATGCTGCTTCTGCTGGCGCCAGTGGTGATCATGCGGACGCCAGTGGACATATTCCCGAACATTGATATTCCAGTGGTGAGCATTGTCTGGCAGTATGCCGGGCTTTCGGCCCAAGACATAGCGGACCGGATCGTGTATTTCAGCGAACGAGCTATGACGACCACGGTTAATAACATCGAGCACATTGAATCGCAATCAATGAACGGCATTGCCGTGGAGAAGGTCTTCTTTCAACCGCATGCAAACATCAACTCGGCACTGTCACAGGTGACGGCGGTTTCACAGTCACAGTTGCGTCAACTGCCTCCCGGGACAACGCCCCCTTTGATCTTGAGCTATAACGCGTCGACTGTACCTGTTTTGCAGCTGGCGCTCTCAGGGCAGGGACTAAGTGAGCAGCAGCTCTATGACCTCGGTTCGAACTTCATCCGCACTCAGTTGGTGACGATCCCGGGAACTGCCATACCGAACTCTTATGGCGGCAAGCAGCGACAGATCATGGTGGACCTGGACACCAAGCAAATGCAGTCGCATGGGTTGAGCCCGCTGGACATTACGACTGCCATCAGCAATCAAAACTTGATTCTGCCGGGCGGCACTTCCAAGATTGGGGCGCTGGAGTACGACGTTGAGATACAAGGAAGCCCGCAATCGGTAACGGAGTTGAACAACCTTCCTGTGAAGACCGTGGGCCGAGAGACGTTGTTTGTGCGCGATGTGGCGCACGTGCGAGACGGCTATCCGCCGCAGACTAACGTAGTGCGGTCCGATGGGCAGCGCGGGTCGCTGATGACGATTTTGAAATCGGGCAATGTATCGACGCTGGACATTATTGCGGGAATTAAGAAGCTTTTGCCATCGGTTGCGGCGACTCTGCCACCTGAGCTGAAGATCACTCCAATTGGCGATCAATCAATTTTTGTGCGGGCCTCCAT
>CALMAV010000540.1 GCA_937859895.1 uncultured Bryobacterales bacterium
GACAGCTATATTGCCAAGGTTGATGTCGCGGGTTCGAATCCCGTCTCCCGCTCCAAGAAGACACATTTCCTGGCTCTACATCCTTCCTGCTGACCTGAGCAAAACTGATCGAATCGAAATCCCAGTAGCTTCCGATGCTTTCTCCATAGGCGAGCGCTCTCCTGGCGATAGACCATTGGCATTGCCAATCCCACCCAACGATTCTCATCTAGGACTGGATTAGTCCGAGATGTCGTATACTCAGTTTTTTAGTCCAGCGAAAGGGATAAAACAACCGGCAATCGATGAAGCACAGATCTCCGCGGTGATCTTTTGGCGAAGTTCCGCGGAGATCTGCTCAGTCGAGGACTTTCGGCCCTGCGATTCTTCTGAGTATAGAACCGCGCCCGAAGTCTCTCCGTCGGCTATGCGTATATGGCGTCGAGACAAGGCCATTGTTCGTTTACGCACGAACTGATCCAAAAGATTATTGATGTCGGCAAGAGGAAAGCAAAGCGCTGCAGCTTTCAGGGCGCATGTGGCTTAATCCTCACTGGCATACTGCTCTCCCCGCTCATTGCACAATCTCTTCCTAGCCTCACAGGACGGGTGGTTGATTCCGCAAGCCTGCCAATTGCGGGCGTTCAGCTGACGGTGCAAGCTGATGGCGGCAAGGAACTCACGGTTCTCTCGAATCAGAGTGGCGAGTTTGAAATAAAGCTCGAACCGGGTGAGTACACAGTAAAGTTCACGAAATCGGCTTTCGCTCCTACCCTGCGTACCGCGAAGGTTAGCTCAACAGTAAACAATTTGGGGGACATTGTCCTGCCAGTTGCACCAATGCTGAACACAGTGGACGTAACGGCCGAATTGACCTACCTCGTCCCGGAGACTAGCTCAGCAACACGCACGTTGACAGCTCTTCTCGATATTCCTCAAACAGTGAATACCGTAACCGAACAGCAGGTCCAGGATCAGCTCATGTTGAGCCTGGAAGATGTGGTCCGCTACGTTCCTGGGGTGAGCGCGCACCAGGGTGAAAATAATCGGGATGAAGTTGTGATTCGCGGCAATGATAGTTCGTCGAGCTTCTTCGTCAATGGCATGCGAGACGACGTCCAGTACTACCGTGATCTTTACAATATCGAGCGAACCGAGATCCTCAAAGGGCCAAACGCGCTGAGCTTCGGCCGCGGCGGCGGTGGTGGCGTCTTAAATCGAGTAACTAAGGAAGCGGGGTTCACACCCTTGCGCCAGATCGTTGTTGAAGGTGGCTCGTTCAACAACAAACGCGTCGCAGCCGATTTTGACCAGCCCTTCAGCAATGCGCTTGCGTTCCGCCTGAATGGCGTCTATGAGAACTCAGGTAGTTTCCGTGACGATGTTGGCCTTGAGCGTTACGGCATTAGCCCCACCATCACTTTCACTCCCGGTCAGAAGACCAAACTCGCGGCCTCTTTCGAGAACTTTCGCGATACCCGCACCGCTGACCGCGGCATCACTTCCTTCCGCGGCCGGCCTGTTGACGTGCCTGTAGGGACCTACTATGGCAACCCGAACAATAGCTACGTTAGAGCACTGGTCAATGATGGTTCTTTCTTGGTGGAACATCAGTTAGGTCGTTGGCTGATCCGGAATCGTAGCCTGTTCGCTAACTACGATCGCGGGTATCAGAACTACGTGCCCGGTGTCGTGAACCCGGCCCAAACACTCGTGACGCTCTCGGCCTATAACAATGCCACGAACCGGACAAACCTTCTGAACCAAACTGATTTCATTGGCAGTGCGAAAACCGGAACCATCCGGCATAACCTAGCGGCTGGAATCGACCTTGGTCGACAGCTGACCGATAACTTCCGTAACACGGGCTACTTCAACAACAGATCCATCAGCAGCCAAGTGCCATTTGCTGATCCCACGACATCGACCCCGGTTATCTTTCGGCAATCTGCAACCGATGCTAACAACCACTTGGTGACTAATGTTGCAGCCGGCTATGTACAAGACCAGATCGAGTTTACCCGATTCTTTCAGGCCCTGGCGGGCATTCGCTTCGACCATTTCGACCTGCAGTATTACAATAATCGCCGCGCCCAGGATCTTCGCCGAATAGACAATCTCGTTTCCCCTCGGGCTGGGCTCATCTTCAAGCCGATTTCAAAAATCTCAATTTACCTGAGCTATGCGGTCACCTGTTTACCAAGCTCCGGAGATCAATTTTCTTCACTCACCGACATCACCCAGCAGGTGAAACCCGAGAAGTTCTCCAACTACGAAGCGGGTTTGAAGTGGAGTCTTCGTCCATCGTTGCTCTTGACCACGGCCGTATATCGGCTCGATCGTACGAACACCCGCTCTATCGACCCTAATGATCCAACACGAATTGTCCAAACAGGTAGTCAGCGCAGCAATGGCTATGAGGCTGAATTGACCGGAAAGCTCAACAACTTCTGGACGCTAACCGGTGGCTATGCTTATCAGGACGCCTTCGTCACAAGTGCAACAACTGCTGCTGTTGCAGGCGCACAGGTTGGGCAATCTCCACACCACATGTTCTCGCTCTGGAACAACTATCGAGTTCTACCTAGATTGAGTGCGGGTCTGGGACTCCTAAACCGCTCACGGATGTTTGCAACCATCGACGACTCGGTGACCATTCCAAGCTATTTCCGTGCTGATGCCGCTTTGTTTTACTCGATAACTGAACGGATCCGACTGCAAGCCAATGTCGAAAACCTATTTGATCGCAAGTACATCGCAAATACCGACAGCAACACGAATCTTTCTCCCGGGTCTCCGCGGGCAATTCGCCTTGCTCTTGTAGCGCGGTTTTAATTACTAGCGGTCAAACGTGGGGCTGATTTGTTCAACGCGCCAAATGGGGCCGCCCTCATAGAGCGCACCTTCTTCACGAATGAACGCCGGGGAAGCGCCGCCGAGAATCCAGATGTGATAATCCGCGGGTTGCTTCCCGACCATGGGAGCAATGACTCCCGTCAGGCCGCCAAGCTCCACGTGAACGACATAGTCGATTGCTTTGCGCCTTGTGCCGCCGATAAGAAATGGAACCTCGCCGGCCGGTTTGATGGACAGACGGATAAGCCGCGGCTTCTCAGTGGGGGCAACAAAGGATAGCTTTGTTTCCGGGGTGGAGGGAAGCAGGTTCATCAACAGGTTGGGAGGAAGGCCGTTCGAAATGTCTGCGGGAAGATCCAGGTGATCCTGCCTGATCTTGCCATCTTTGGTGCGCGAAGTAATCTGCCCGGTTAGGGCGTCGACAGACACGTCGATGGGGTTCGGAAAAGATGGGCCACGTTGGATGTGATGGTCACTGATAAGACGGAAGGTCCCGTGTTGCGTGAACACTGTTTGGTCGTCGTCGAGGGAACCATCATTGAAATGAAGAACAAGACGCGAGATGACGCGGTCGCCGCGAACGATCTGTGTCATGTCGCCGATCGCAATGCGCTTACCTTCCAGCGTTTTCACCGCCAGGAAGCCATGCCCGGATCCCTGCGGATGGCGGACCGCCACAGGGTCGGCGTAAAGGTGCACTCCGGGCAAGACGGCTGAGAGTACAAGGACGAGAGCGCCGGCTAAGCGGATTGAAGAACCGTGCATTGTCGTATTCTTCAGCTATGGTAACCAGCCGTTGTCATGCCCTCCATTCAAATTGAGTTGCTAGTGCAGGCACCGCGCGAACTCTGCTTTGATCTGGCCCGTGATATCGATCTGCACGTCCGGTCAACTTCACATACAAAAGAGAAGCCGGTAGCCGGTGTTACCAGCGGCTTAATCGGCATGGGCGAAGAAGTAACTTGGGAGGCGACCCACTTCTTTGTTCGGCAACAGCTCACTTCACGCATCACCGCGTTTCGCCGGCCAGAGTATTTTCGTGATACTCAGATACGCGGCGCATTTCGGCGCTTTGATCACGATCACTTCTTTCACTCCGCTGGAGTGACAGGCACTCGCATGGTGGACCATTTCGATTACACGGCACCGTTCGGATGGATGGGACAGTTCGCCGATCTTCTCTTCCTCCAGCGGTACATGCGGCATTTCCTACAAGAGCGAAGTAAGTTCATCAAAAGAGCTGCCGAGGAGATCACCCGAACCTCAGGGTCGTTGAACACGCCAGGCCGCGAGCTACCAAGAAACTAGGCTTTAATCGGAAGAACGGTGTCAACTGCGCTCTGCAAAGAAGCGCGCAATTTCGGCTGCGGCACGGTCCGGATCCTCGCGATGTGGAAAGTGGCCTACGCCCGGGAACATTGCTAAGTCGAGATTCGGGAAGGTTTCGCCTAGGCGGTCGGTCCATGCGTACGGGAATATCGAGTCGTGCTCGGCCCAGCGAACGCAGGTCGGTAAGGAGATAGGAGGAAGCTCCGGAGCCTTGCCCTGCAACATGGCGAGTCGGCCTGCTGCCGCAGCACGGTAATAGGCAAAGCCTCCAGACAAGTTGCCTGGTTTCCTAAAGTTGTCTACAAACTGGTCGAGCACGTTGTCGAACGCATCCTTGCGATAGGACCAGTGCCGCAGGAAGTGTGTGATGTAGGCCCGCACCGTGTCCCGAGTCGCGCCGACCAGCACCGGCGCCAGATCCATCTGGTGAAACATTGTGTACCAAATCTCGTTCAAGCGGTCAGGCGTGGCCATCCGAGCTCCAATGCCTGGATAACTAAAATCGAAGAAGAACAGCCCCGTAATCCGCTCTGGTGCTGCCCGCGCCAAGGCTTGCATGATTGCGCCACCAACATCGTGACCGACCAAGCCGACACGATCAATGCCGAGGGCATCGAGAAGCGCCAGCATGTCACGAGCCTGATCCTGAGCGCCGAATGGCCCGTCGGGCTTGTCACTGTCACCGAAGCCGCGTAAATCCGGTGCTATCAACTGAAAGCGATGGGCGAGCCGCGTCATCACCGGCTCCCACGTGAACCAAAACTCCGGCCAGCCGTGCAGTAGTAAGAGCGGCGGACCGTCTCCCATCAGTGCAACGTGGAGGTTTGCTCCGTTCACAACCTGTGTGAGGTGATGTAACTGCGACGACATGAAATTATTTACTCACAGTTAGACTCAATGAGAAATGACTTCGCGCCGTTCCGTGTTGAAGAGTACTGCAGCCGTGCTCGCGTCGCAAGCTGGGCTCCAGCCTTTGCGGGCGCAATCTGCATCCGGTTCTGTCTTTTTGGATCTACTGCGTACGCCTGACTACGCCGCCGCCTACGACTCCAATGGCTTCGTTTCGCTAACGCGCTCCGGAGATAAGTGGGAAGCAAAAGGCATCTCTCTCAGGGCCACGCCCGTAGACTCCGGGCTGAACCTCTTCTTGTCCTCGCCCGGAGTTGAGCCAGTTCGGGTGCACTGCCGCTGGCACTTCGACACTGTTGGCGATCCACTTATTTTGGGCGACGCCTGGGAGCGCAGTTATGGGGAGCTTGGATGGCGTTCGGTAGTGCCGGAACGCGTCATGCCCTGGTACTTCCTAACTCATCAAAACGACACTCTCCACGCCTATGGAGTGAAAACCGGCGCCGCGGCTCTCCCCTTTTGGCAGTTGGATCACCAAGGCATTTCGCTGTGGCTCGATACAAGTAACGGAGGCTCAGGTGTGCAACTCAGTAATCGGATTCTGGAGCTTGCCCAGGTAGTCACGCGACAAGGTCAGGCGGGCCAACCGCCAATGGAGGCCGCGACTGCTTTCTGCCGACTGTTATGCGCAAAGCCCAAGCTACTTCACACAGCGATCTACGGCACCAACGATTGGTACTACTGCTATGGCAAGAACAGCGCCACCCAAACTCTCCGAGATGCCGAACTAGTCGCTGAGCTGGCGCCATCGAATGCAGTTCGCCCATTCGCTGTGATCGATATGGGTTGGAAAGATGGCTCGCCTACGTTCCCGAGCATGCCTGGCTTAGCGAGGGAGATTAAAAGCAAGAGTGTTCATCCCGGGCTTTGGATTCGTCCTTTGGAAGCAGAGAAGGAGACACCGTCAAATCTGCTTCTGCCTGCTGCGCGGTTCGGCAAACGGACGGAACGAGCGCATGAGCTGGCATACGACCCAACCATCCCCGAAGCTCTTCAAGTCGTTCTTGAAAAGGTCAAAACTCCGGTGCAGTGGGGTTATGAATTGATCAAGCACGATTTTTCAACTTATGACTTGTTGGGTAAATGGGGCAGCGAGATGGGGCCCGAGCCTACTGTGAGTGGGTGGCATCTGCATGATCGAACCCGCACTAACGCTGAAGTGATTAGTGGCTTTTACCAGTCTCTTCGCGCCGCCGCTGGTGAGCGAACGATTCTAATTGGCTGCAACACAGTAGGCCATCTTGGGGCCGGCTACTTCGAATCGCAACGCACGGGCGACGACACTAGCGGTCGGCAATGGGAACGCACCCGACGTATGGGCATTAACACGGTTGCCTTTCGCCTGCCACAACACAACACGTTCTTCGCGTTGGATCCCGATTGCGTGGGCATCACGCCTGCTATTGCTTGGGAAATGAATCGGCAGTGGCTGGATCTGCTGGCTGAAACGGGTGTTGCCTTATTTATCTCGCCTGACCCAAAGGCAACGGGATCAGAGCAGAAAGCCGCGGTCAAAGAAGCTTTTGCTCTTACCGTCAGTGAGAGAACCAGGGCTGTTCCTGAGAACTGGTCGCGAGATACAACGCCAGACAACTGGCTCGCTGGCGCAAAGCAGATTCGTTATCGCTGGACAGATGCTTCAGGTACCTATCCCTTTCCGATTTGATTGCTGAATCCCTCCCCTGCGCACAGTTAAATGTATTAATAATCGGCAGAGATCAACAGGGTAATCGGATTGTGTCCGGGTTAGTAGCTGCTTTGCCAGACATCCCGGTGGCTGATGCTATTTCTTGCTCGAATCTGATCCCTCGCTGTCCCAAACGAGGCTTGCAAGTCTGGCCGACTTTCCAATTCCTGTTGTGGATCACTAGGGGCTAGGGCTTATTCAAGAATTTCGTTTACCAGAGCACTGGCTTCCTCAGGATCGGAAGGAAGCCAATGCAAAATGGAAGGACAGCTAGCTAGGGACACTCTTACTACCGACTTCCACGAGACAGATGGTTCGTCAAGCTGGCGGAACAAGCGCTGATCTCACGCTAGGAGTGGCTTGGGCGTGAGATCAGTCGCAAAGATTAGGCCCAGCTAAAGCCACTCTTCACCAGTGGCAGCGTTCTGATTCGCTGCCCGCTGGCAGCAAAAATTGCGTTGCACACTGCTGGAATAACGGGAGGCAATGCTGGTTCGCCCAGGCCTGTCGGCGGATGGTCAGTTGCCAGGAAATGCACTTCGATCTGCGGAGCTTGCTTAATCCGCAGCAGCCCGTGCTTGTCGTAGTTGGTCTGCTCCACCCGGCCTTGCGCCAAAGTAATTTGCTGGTTCATCATCTCACTCAAGCCGTCGATGACGCCGCCTTGCACCTGAGCTTGAGCACCGCTCGGGTTCACAATCTGGCTGCCGACATCGCCCACCACCCAGATCTTATTGACTTTGATTTTGTTGCCGGCCAGCACCGTGACTTCCGCGACGTGCGCAAAGTAGCCCTGGAAGCTGTAATGAAACGCAACGCCCATAGCCGTGCCTTTGGGCAGGTTTCGCTTGCCCCATCCGGATTTTTCGGCCACCATCTGCAAAGCGCCCCGCATGCGCTCCACGTCATAGGACTCATGTTTGGCGTCCGACGGCTTGGAGCCCGGTTCGTTCTCCACCTTCGGCTTAGCAGCGGCGGCGACCATTTCCTTGTGTGGCTCGCCCAGCAACTGCAGCCGAAACTCAACCGGGTCCTTGCCCGCTGCATGGGCCAGTTCATCAATGAATGACTGGAATACGAAACACTGCGAATTTGCGCCGGGTGCACGCAAGGCGCCGGTCCGCACTTGCAGCGGCATCATCGTCGAGCCGATCTGAAAGTTCGGAACGAAGCCGGAGGGGAACTCGGTAGGCGCAATGGCTGCTGCGGGCGAGTACTTTTCGCCATCGCCGTAGCTGACGAAATGATTGCTCCAGGCAATAATTTTACCGTTCGTGTCTACGCCACCCTTAAGGTAATGGAATCCGCCGGGCCGGTAGTAGTCGTGCGTCATGTCATCTTCGCGTGACCAGATCAGCTTTACCAGTACACCAACCTGCTTTGCGATGGTGGCAACATCCACTACGAAGTCGTTATTCAATCCACGACCGAACGAGCCGCCTGCCCGCAAGAGGTGCAGCGTGATGTCGTCCTCTTTCATTCCGAGGCTTTTCGCAACCAGTGCGCGCCCGCTCCCTGGAGTTTGGCTCGTGGTCCAGATCTCCATCTTGCCATCTTTATAGAGCGCACTCGAGTTGCGTGGCTCTAGCGGCGCGTGCGAGATGAACGGGTACTCGTAGGCCGCTTCCAGTTGCTTGTTTGAGCTCTTCAGCCCGTTCTCAATATCCCCGGCATTGCGCAGCACCTTGGCCGGCTTCTCCTTGCTGATCTGCGCTGCTTTCGATGCAAACTCAGCACTGCTTTGCGACGCCCCGGGACCCTCGTCCCACTTTACGTTCAGCTTTTTACGAGCCGTTTGCGCTTGCCACCACGTGTCAGCAACGATCGCCACGCCACCCTCACGCCCCGGTTCGCCATCCAGCACCGGGCCCAGCTTCACCTGGCTTTCGATGATGAACGCATGCTTGACTCCTGGCATAGCCTTCACTTCATCCAGGTTCGCCGTAACGACTTTGCCCCCGAACACCGGGCACTTCTGATAGGTAGCGTAGAGCATGCCCGGCATCGTGAAGTCCATGCCGAAGCTTGGCTGGCCTGTGATGATCTTCGGCACATCTACGCCGGGCGTCCACTGCCCGATGATGCGGTAATCCTTCTGCTCCTTGAGCTTCAGCGTTTTCAGATCAGGCACTGGCATCTGCGCCGCTGCCGTTGCTAATTCGCCATAGCCCAGGGAGCGATCGGTCGAGCGGTGGTAAACGCGACCGTGCGAGGCATAACACTCGTTCTCCGGAACGCTCCAGTTCTTGGCTGCCGCAGCGATCAGCATCTGCTTACCGGCTGCACCCATCTGCCGCATGGGAATCCAATTGTTCGAAGCTGCGCGGCTACCGCCGGTGAACTGGTTGCCGTACTTTGCATCCAGGTCAGCTTGCTCTACCTTGACGGATTTCCAATCCACTTCCAATTCTTCAGCAATCAACATGGGCAGCATGTTGCGGATGCCCTGCCCGATCTCGGGATTGCGCGATACCAGTGTCACTGTGCCATCCGGCGCAATCTTGATGAACGACCCAGGGGCCAGAGTCGGCTGGGCTTGCTGGCCCTGTTGTGCCGATGCTTTTGAACCTCCAAACGCCAGGGCAAAACCACCGCCGGCCAAAGCTGTAACTCGGAGAAACGAACGTCGACTGACCTGCATAGCTAGGCCACTTCCTTTCCGGCACCGGCCGCTGCTTTATGGATCGCCTCGCGCACCCGGGTATAAGTTCCGCATCGGCAGACATTGCCGTTCATAGCTGCATCAATATCGGCGTCGGTCGGCTTGGGGTGCTTCACTAGCAATGCAGCAGCGGCCATAATCTGCCCGGACTGGCAGTACCCGCATTGCGGCACGTCAATCTCCTTCCAGGCAATCTGAAGGGGATGGTTGCCATCCGGCGAGAGGCCTTCAATGGTGGTAATTTGTGCGTTGGCAGCGCTGCCTAGTGGCGTCAAACAGGAACGAACAGGCTGACCACCAAGGTGTACCGTACACGCCCCGCATTGGCCAATGCCGCAACCATACTTGGTTCCGACTAAATTCATCACGTCTCGCAGCACCCACAAAAGGGGTGTATCCGGAGATGCATCGACGGTTTGCGCCCGTCCATTCACAGTCAGATTAATGGCCATAGTTCAATTTGCCTAGTCCTATCTAAAATACGCCTACCCGATGCTGGACAGCAATTGGAGAGTCAACGCTGCCTTTGCCACTCGTCTAATAGTCCAGGAGCGAGCCAATCTAATTCTACTGGCAGCTTCCCTAGCCGGAGTGTCGTCTGGGCGGAAAGCGACCAGCCTAAGGGATTAATGCTTCTGTTAATCCACCGGCCTACGCACCCTTGAGCCAGCCGCTAGGCATCTTAAGCGCGTAACGACCGGGCTTCATCCGGAATGCGATCAGCCACTCGACGAGCCCACAGCCAGTTCGCAAAGCCAATAAGCGCCGTCATGCTCATCAAGGCAACCTGCCGGGGTTCCAGCTGAGTTAGGAGCGTAGCTGAGAGCAGGATGCCGAGCACGGCAAGGGTAGGCCCGAAGGGTACACGAAATGCCGGCGCGTCAGGCTGCACTTGCCTAAGTCGAAGAAGAGCCGCACAGGTAGCTGAATAGAAAATTACCAGAGCGCCGGCCGTGATAGCCACTGCGTAAAGAAAGGTCCCCGTCAGAGCTAACAGGAAGACAGCGATGCCATACAGCAGTATGCCCGCCGAGGGAGTCTGAAAGCGGGGATGGAGCCGGCCCAGCCACTGTGGGCAGTCGCCCTCTTCAGCCATCGAGACGGGAAGGCGCGGCGCATTCAGAAACGCTCCTGAGATCCAGCCATAGGTAGAAATCATGACCGCAACGGCAATAAACAAGCCGCCGTTATGCCCTAACAAAACAGATGCGGTGTCGACAGCCGGGTGATTGCTCGGGTTGGTTCCAATTGTCAGAACAATGGCGAATTGCAGCAGGAAGTAAGCAGCACCAGAGATGCCCAACCCAAGGCTGAGAGCAAACGGTAACGCCCGGCGTGGCTGCTGCACCTCTCCGGTTGGCACTAAGGCGTCCTCCCATCCGCTGTATGAGAAGACCAGAATCAACAGCACCTTAAGCCAATTGTTGAGGGTGGGAGCAACCTCTTGCGTCCCAAGATGCTGCACTCTCGTTCCGGCTGCCATCACCAGCGCAAGTCCGACCACAATGGCCATAGGTAACAACTTCGCAACGGTCAGCAGCAGGCTAAGGCGTGCACCCTGGCGTACGCCGAGGTAATTTGCCACCATCGGAATACTAACAATCAAGAGGAGAACAATCGCTCGGGGCCAAGGAGCCGCAACGGCCGGGACCAACGGTTGCAGGTAGTTGAGAAACAGATTTGCTCCCGCGGCGCCGCCACCCACGATGGCGAGCAACCAGAACCACCCAATCTGGAGTCCTACTAATCGCCCGAAGGTCCGCCGGGAGTAAAGGTACATGCCGCCAGGCTCAGAAAACTGAGAAGCAACCTCCGCAATCGGAAGCATAATGACTGCCATAGCGATGGCTGCGACGATCATGGCCACCGGACTTGAGCGCCCAACCAAGTGGATGGCCTCGGACGAAACTCCGTAAATACCACTTCCGATGATGCTGTTAATGACAAGAGCGGTCAGAGTCCAGCGGCCAATGGAGCGGAGCGGAGCGGAGCTTTCATGGAGCGCTTAGTGTAACAAGAAAAAGCCATGGTTACTTACCGCAGTAAGCTTCCTAAAAGACTTAAAAAAATATATACATTCATGTAGGTTAGTGATTAAACTTACAGACAAATTAAATAAGTCTTTCTTAATCCTAAGAAGGTTTATTAGCGGGGTAGGCCTTGTCTATCTTTTTGTTTATGCTGCTCAGCCAAATCTATATCTACCCAATCAAGTCAGCACGGGGCATTGCACTAAACGAAGTCTCGGTTCAGACACGCGGACCGGCCCATGACCGGAGTTGGATGCTGGTGGACGACGCTGGTCTGTTCCTGTCACAGCGCCGGGCTGGACGTATGGCGTGGATTACCCCACGATTCGAAGGCGATGATCTTCTCGTAGAAGCTCCGGGGATGCCGCCCCTTCACGTTCGGCCCTGGCGCGGAAAAGGCGATTGGGTTGAGGCTCAGATCTGGGACAGCCACCTGCGACTTCCGCATCCAGATTCTCGCTACGACGAATGGTTTAGCGCCGTTTTAGGCCAGTCATGCCGGCTGGTGTATCTGCCCCAAGACGTTTTGCGGCCCGTGGAGCCTCCGTTCGATGGCGCAGGCTCCACAGTTAGCTTGTCCGATGGCTTTCCTCTGCTAGTG
>CALMAV010000541.1:0-2218 GCA_937859895.1 uncultured Bryobacterales bacterium
TCGGTGGGGACATGCCCTGGCCGCTCGTTCTAGTTGGCATATTTATGGGCCTTGCGCTGATCATTATGCAGGTGAGAAGCCCCATGCTGGTCGCCGTCGGCATGTACCTGCCGCTGGAAACCACGTCCGCTATCTTCGTCGGCGGCTGCATCCGTTGGGTGGCCGATTGGGTTGCGCTACGTCGTGGATTTAACGAACCTCAACGTGCCCGCGTCGAAAATGCCGGAATCTTGACTGCTTCCGGTCTTATTGCCGGTGAAGCGGTGCTGGGCTTGGTTTGGGCCGGGCTGCAATTCACTCCGGAAAGTATTCGCACTCATCTCCAGCTATTCCCGCACCCTTCTTATGCTATTGGTTTAGCCGTGCTTCTCGGTTTAGCGACATTATTGGTGCGCTACCCGATGCGCAGTGCGGGAAGCCCGGACGAGCCGATACCTCCCTTAGGCATTTGATTGTTTCAGCTATGTAACATTCACCCGGTAAGTTTTGCCGATCACAGATCTTACGCCGAATTGTCTTGCGGAACGGCTATGGTGCTATCTGGTTCAAACTATGGACGTTAAAGCCCGGCATTAGCATTACCAGCTGGGCCGATCCAGCACAATCGTGATCGGAAAGCCCGTTACAGTCGAGGTCGTTCAGAGACTTTCGGAGGCGAATGCGATCTCAAACCACAACAGGGCGCGCCAAGCGGTATCAGGCGCCAGAACGAACCAATCGCTTGGCGGAGCAGCTTAGCCAGTTATTGATTGGTCAGACAGACGCGATTGACGCAATTGTTCCTTATGTGCAAATGCATCAAGCAGGGTTGTCGCCCGAAGGCCGACCGATTGGCGTTGTGCTCTTACTTGGTCCAACCGGCACCGGCAAGACGCGGACGGTTGAGGCGCTGGCTGAAGCACTCCACGGCAACAGCAAGAATCTTTTGAAAATTGATTGTGGTGAGTTCCAGATGGAGCACGAGGTGGCGAAGTTAATTGGCGCGCCTCCTGGATATCTCGGCCATCGGGAAACACAACCCATGCTTACGCAGGCAAAGTTGAGCTCAGCCGCTTCTGACGGTTGCGATATCTCGCTGGTGCTGTTCGACGAAATCGAGAAAGCAGCGCCCTCCATGACGCGTCTGCTCCTCAGCATCCTGGACAAAGCAACTCTCCGGTTAGGCGATAACACGTCTGTGAACTTCGAGCGCACGATTATCTTTCTCACCAGCAACCTGGGAGCGAAGTCCCTGGCACGCGTCAATAAGCCTGACTTTGGGTTCGAAGCGATGCTGCCTGCCGGCCCTCCTGTAGAGGATGCCAAGCTGCAGAACATCGGCATGGCTGCCGTCCGACAGAAATTCTCTCCTGAGTTTGTGAACCGTATCGATTCGGTTGTCACCTACAAAGCGCTGGATCGTAAAGCGTGCGATGTCATTCTCGATCACACTCTGGCGAGCTTTTCACGATTAATTGAGAGCCGCATGGGCCTGCAGTCGTTCAAGCTGCAGTGCACCACGGGCGGCCGTAAACAACTGCTCGATCTGGGTGTGAGTTGTGAGTTTGGAGCCCGTGAGCTGAAGCGTACGGTACAACGAAACTTCATCCAGCCGGTGGCGGCCCTGGTTGCAGACGGCAAGATTCTTCCTGGCTCGACCGTTATCCTCGACGCGAAAAACGGCCAGTTCACCATCCTCATGCGCCACTAGAGTCAGCGCGAACCTCTCTTCCGTCAAGATCAGTAAAATAGGTCTTGATAAGCAGGTTCTACACTCGCGACGAGTTGGTCAGGGAGCGCGCATGCTGGCGCTCCGAAAGCAAGCGAGTAGTTTTCACGAACGGCTGTTATGACATCCTGCATCCCGGGCACGTTCGATTGCTGGAGAGAGCTCGCTCCCTAGGAGATGTGCTCATCCTGGCATTGAATACCGACGCGAGCGTACGGCGTGCCAAGGGTCCGACTCGCCCCTTCTTCGATGAGTCTGCACGAGCCGCTCTGGTTTTGCACCTTGAGGCCGTCGATGCTGTAGTTTTATTCGACGAAGACACCCCGCGTGAATTAATTGCTGCCGTTCTGCCCGACGTTCTAGTTAAGGGTGCAGACTGGGCTCACTTCATTGCAGGCAGAGAAGAAGTGGAAGCGGCGGGCGGATCCGTCCATGCTCTCTCACTGGAGCCGGGCTTCTCCACCACCGATATCGCCGCGAAAATCATTGCCGAATACACCGCTGGTTTCG
>CALMAV010000541.1:2228-4318 GCA_937859895.1 uncultured Bryobacterales bacterium
AGGAGCAGCGCTAGCCGTTGCATCCTGCCGTCCCTAGGCTGCTGTGGTCCATCCAGCAACCCAGGAGCTTCTTCGATCGGCCGGGCGTCACCCCGCCTTCCAATCTCTCCTTCAACATCTAACCCGTCGCGAGCAAGGTCCCTTCACCCTGAATGGTCTGGCCGGCACGGCAAAAGCACTGTATCTGGTTTTGCTCTACCAGGCAACTGAACGTCCTCTACTCGTCATTGTCGATGGCAACAAGGAGGCCGAAACCCTACTGGAAGCAACCGAAGTCTTCTTTGACATTCTGCTTGACGGCCGCGACCTGCCTGCCCCGCAGCTGATTCCTGCCCTCGATGTTCTGCCGCATCAGCACATGTCTCCGCACAACGAGATTGCTGAAAAGCGCGCCGTTGGTCTATGGCGTCTCTCCGCGCAGAAGATGCCGATCACCATTGTTCCCGTTGCCTCCGCGCTCCTTCGTACTGAGTCTGCTGACTTCTACCGCCAGCTTGCCATTTCGCTCCGTGCCGGTGAAGAGGTTCCGCTCGAGGAACTGGTGCAGCACCTGCAAAGCATCGGCTACGAGCGGCGCGAACCGGTGGAGATGGTCGGCGAGTTCTCACTGCGTGGTGGCATCTTCGACGTCTTTCCAGCCGAGAGCGCCAAGCCCGTTCGTGTGGAATTCTTTGGCGACGAAATAGAATCCATCCGCCAGTTCGATGTTGAGTCGCAACGCTCAGTACTCAAAGTAAACAGCGCGATGCTGCTGCCCTTAGCCGAGTATCCGCGCTCGCGTTCGTTACTGAATCAACTCGCCAAAGCCGCTGACGAACAGGAGCTCGACCTGGCGAACCCGGGCGAAGTCTTTCCTGGTTGGGAGTTTCTGGTTCCGCTCGTGCGTGAGCGGAAGCACAACATCCTCTCGTTAAGTCCCGATGCCATTGTCGTGCTCGATGAGCCCTCTGCCATTGACTCTGCCGCTGAGCGTTTATGGCAGCGTCTCGAACATCCTGAGCGCCCAGCGCCCATCGCGCCAGAGAAAAACTTCCTTCCCTGGGACGAGCTGCGTTCCGCCTTCGAATCGCGAGGGCAGATTAGAGTGCAGCAGCTCGATCTCATCACGGGCGCAGAAAGCATTGAACATAGCTTCGACATTCCCACCCGCCCTGCACTGACCTTTGGAGGCAACATGCCAGTTGCGGTTGCGGAAGCCAAAAGCCTCATCGAAGCCGGCAACAGAGTGGCCTTCTTTGCAACTTCGACCGGCGAAGTCGAGCGCCTCGCCGATGTGCTGCAGGAATACGGCGTTTCCTACCAACTGGGCCTGGAGAGCAGCACCGGCACTCGGCCATCACTTGCTGAACGGACTTATCACGCCGGAGCTACCGCCAGCGCATATCTGGTAAAAGGCTGCATTCGCCGAGGCGCTGTTCTCCTCCAATCCAAACTCGCCATCCTCGGTTCCGAAGACCTTTTCGAAACGTCTGACCTGATCGCCCGTCAGCCAACCAAGTCGCAGCTAGCCGCCTTCACAACCGATATGGCGGACCTGAAGCCGGGTGACTTCGTGGTTCACACAACCCATGGCGTCGGCCAGTTTTTAGGCACTCGCGAGATTGCGCAAGGTGATCAGAAGGGCGACTTCATGATTCTCGAGTACGCCGGTGAATCCAAACTCTACGTCCCGCTAACGCGACTCGACTTGGTGCAGAAGTATCGCGGCGCTGGTGAGGCAAAGCCGCATCTAGACCGGCTCGGCGGCGTCTCCTGGGAGAAAACAAAATCGCGCGTTAAAGCCAAAATGCGCGACATGGCTGACGAGCTGCTGAAGCTCTATGCTCAGCGGCGCATGGCCAAAGGCTTCAGCTTTTCCAGCGACAGTAACTGGCAGCGCGAGTTCGAAGACTCGTTTGCCTACACGGCCACCAAAGACCAACTCAACGCGGTCAAGCAGATCAAAGGCGATATGGAAAGCGAACAGCCCATGGATCGCCTGCTTTGCGGCGATGTCGGCTTCGGCAAAACCGAAGTAGCTATGCGCGCGGCGTTCAAAGCGCTCGGTGACGGCAAGCAAGTCGCCGTGCTGGCGCCCACCACCGTGCTTT
>CALMAV010000541.1:4328-5723 GCA_937859895.1 uncultured Bryobacterales bacterium
CCAGCACTATGAAACGTTCAAGCGCCGCTTTGCTTCCTTTCCCGTCCGCATCGAACTGGTTAGCCGCTTCCGCAACCCGAAAGAGGTAAAAGCCTCGCTAGAAGATCTAGCCGCCGGCAAGGTGGACGTGTTGATCGGCACCCACCGCCTATTGTCCAAAGACGTCATCTTCCCCGATCTGGGTCTGATGATTGTCGATGAAGAGCAGCGCTTTGGCGTCCGCCATAAGGAGCAGTTGAAGCAGATACGGCATAACGTTGACGTGCTCACCATGAGTGCGACACCTATTCCGCGCACGCTGCACATGTCGCTACTCGGCCTCCGCGACATGTCGGTGATTGAAACGCCGCCGAAAGATAGGCTGTCCATCAACACCGTAGTGGCGCACTTCAACCCCGACCTGATCAAGTCAGCCGTTGAGCAGGAGATGGCTCGGCAAGGGCAAGTTTACTTCGTCCATAACCGCGTAGACACCATCTTTATGCGCGCGGCTTTCCTGCAGGAGCTTCTTCCGCAGTGCCGCATTGGCGTCGGCCATGGACAGATGGGTGAAGCCGATCTCGAGAAGGTTCTGCTCGGCTTCATGAAGCATGACTACGACGTTTTCGTCTGCACAACCATCGTTGAAAACGGGCTCGATATTCCGCTGGCCAACACCATCATCATCGAGAACGCCGAACGCTATGGCTTAAGCGAGCTCTATCAATTGCGTGGTCGCGTGGGCCGCTCCAATCGCCGTGCCTACGCATACCTACTTGTGCCCGGGGATACTCAACTGAGTGAGGTTGCGCGCAAACGCTTGGCCGCCCTCAAGGAATTCAGCGATCTCGGCGCGGGTTTCAAGATTGCCGCACTCGACTTGGAACTGCGCGGCGCCGGCAATCTGCTGGGCGGCGAGCAGCACGGCCATATCGAGGCCGTCGGCTACGACACTTATGTCCGCCTGCTGGAAGAGACCGTCAAAGAGCTGAAGGGCGAAGAGGTACCGCTCGAGATTCACTCCACTTTGAACCTGGGACTCGATATCCGCATCCCACCCAGCTACATCTCCGATGAGGCGCAGCGCCTTCGTTCTTACAAGCGTATTGCTGATGTGAAAGATCCTGATGGAGCTAAGCGTGTCGCCGAAGAGATGAGCGATCGCTACGGGCCGGCACCGGAAGAAGTCAGGAATCTGATTAGTTTCTCTCTGCTGAAAAGCTACTCGGCTCGTGCCGGCGTTGAGTCTGTGGACCGGCGTGCCGGTTTCGCCAACATTAAATTCCACGCGCAATCACGAGTCGATCCGCTGAAGCTGATGAACCTGGTCCGAGCAAAAGAAGGGACGCAATTCACTCCCGCAGGCGTACTGAAAATTCCGCTGTCCCCTTCGCTGGACGCTGCTCAACTGCTGGC
>CALMAV010000542.1 GCA_937859895.1 uncultured Bryobacterales bacterium
GCTATCCGCTTTATCCCAAACGATGTGTACTTAAACTCCACAGGAAAGTTCGTCGCCGTGATCACCGGGCCGAACATGGGCGGCAAATCTACCTACTTGCGGCAAGCTGCCTTGATTCTGATTATGGCTCAGGTCGGATCGTTTGTGCCTGCACAGGCAGCCGCACTGCCCATCGTAGACCGTGTGTTTACCAGAATTGGAGCCGCCGACAATCTTGCTCGGGGACGTTCAACCTTCATGGTAGAGATGACCGAAGCTGCCGCAATCCTCAATACCGCTACCAGTAATAGCTTTATAGTACTTGACGAAATTGGGCGGGGGACATCCACCTATGACGGCCTGTCCCTTGCATGGGCGATCATTGAGTACATTCACGGGCAAATTCGAGCCAAAACTCTCTTCGCGACCCACTACCACGAGCTTACTGAGCTTGGGGATCAACTTTCTTCGGTAGGAAATTTACATGTGGCCGTCAAAGAAGCAGAAGACCGTATCTTGTTCATAAGAAAAGTAGAACCAGGGCCGGCCGACCGTAGTTATGGTATCGAAGTAGCGCGTTTGGCAGGACTTCCCCTGCAAGTAATCGAGCGGGCGAGGTCCGTTTTATTGCATCATGAAGTAAGAGAGCACTCGGTTACACGGGAGCTAACTCCAGGCGAGAGTAACACGCCTATCCAGATAAGGTTATTTGAGCCGGTGAATCAGGGACTCACTGATCGTGTTCGCAGTTTGGACATAAATCAGCTGAGACCGGTTGAGGCTTTGCAGATTCTGCACGAATTACAGCAAGAGTTGCTAACGAGATGAGAATAGCAGGTATCATGAGCGGGACTTCGCTCGACGGGATCGATGTGGCCATCATCGACATCTCCGGTTCGGGATTCAAGGCGAAAATCAACGTCTTGACGAGTCATTCGGTCCCTTATCCCAGAAAAATTCGGGAAGCACTGATGGCTGTGTCTAACACCAATGCTTTCACCGGTGACATATCACGGCTCAACTTTCTATTAGGTGAGCTGTATGCTGAGGCGCTGGAAGAAACAGCCGAGCGTGCCGAGATACCACTCGACACAATTAAGCTGATTGGCTGCCATGGTCAGACCATATTCCATGAGGGGCAAGGCGCTCAGTATCTCGGGAAGAAAGTGGCGAGCACCTTCCAAATTGGCGAATCCAGCGTCATCACCGAGCGGCTAGGGATCGATGTAATCTCTAATTTCCGTGAGCGTGACGTTGCAGCTGGTGGAAAAGGTGCTCCGCTGGTTCCTTACCTCGATTACATGCTGATGCGCCATCGCGGGCGCGGACGTGTCGCCGTCAATATCGGTGGTATTGCGAACCTGACTGCGATCCCGCCGAATACCAATACTGAGCGAGTGATCGCGTTTGATACGGGCCCTGGCAACATGGTTATCGATCAGTTGATCTCTCGAATCACATCTGGTGGCGAACACTTCGACAAAGATGGAACAACTGCGGCCGCCGGTGTGCCTGACCCAAAGCTGTTGGCAAAGCTTTTGCGTGATAAGTACTTCCGCGCTAAGCCGCCTAAGACAGCTGGACGGGAACAGTACGGGGCTGAGTTCGTCAGTAAGCTGTTGGATACCGAACTGAGCAGCGAGGATTTAGTGGCCACAGCAA
The DNA here is from genome assembly GCA_937859895.1 of uncultured Bryobacterales bacterium. GTDB lineage: Bacteria > Acidobacteriota > Terriglobia > Bryobacterales > Bryobacteraceae > Bog-105. The sequence continues at coordinate 1,642 of CALMAV010000542.1, forward strand.
CTGCTTTGACTGCCGAAAGTATTGCGCTCGGTGTTCGCAACTTCATCCTGCCTGATATGCGGGTGGACGAAGTGTTTGTGTCAGGTGGTGGAACGCACAATCCGACCCTGATGCGCATGCTTCGTAAAGCTCTGGAGCCGATTCCTGTGAAGGAGACCAGTGAAGTTGGACTGGATGTGGATGCCAAGGAAGCAATTGCGTTTGCAGTAATGGCGTATGAAACCGCCCATGCTCGACCTTCTAACGTTCCGTTTGCGACAGGCGCAAAGCGGTCTGTCATCTTGGGCAAGGTGACACAAAATGGTCCAGCGACTCGGAACGGCAACGGTGGGTCGCTAGCAAACAATGGAAACGGAAACGGGGTAGTGGTGCATAAGGCTAAGGTGCCCCGTGGAAATGGTGTAAGCCGGACGGCTGTACCGGCCAAAGTCAAAGCAGCGGCACGGTAGGTAGGGGCTGCGCGGAAGGGCTTCTTCCGCTCTTAAGCTAACGGATGAAAAGAAAACGCTCCGGTTCAGATGTCTGGACCGGAGCGTTTTTGATTATGACTGCTTACTTTGATGCCGACCTAAACCACCATGCGGACCTTCGGCTCGCGGTCCCAGATGCGACCCTTTGCAGCCTCGACTAGGAACTTCTCAGTAGCGGCAGTTTCTCCCAAAGCGACGATCCCGGAATCGGGGATCACATTTGCTTTTTGCAGCAGGGGCGCCGCTGCCTCAGAGTGTGCAATTACCTTAAGGTGAGCAAACGCATCCTGAACAAAGCCAACCGCGGCTGACTGCAGAGCTAACTGCTGGGCGCCTTGGGCTGACACGGCCACAATAATAGCGTCAAAAAGGACCGATGGACCACCGGCGAGCTGGAAGTCGGCTGGGATGATTTTGCCGTCCGCACCTTTTGCTCCTTCCACCTTCGGCGCAACGACCTTGAACATGGCACCTCCAGCTAGGGCCGCAGCTTTCAGCGAATTGACTGTTGCCGAATCGGTTCCATCTGCCACCAAACAACCAATCATCCGCCCTTTGATCGTTGGAATTGCTTTGCGGAGAATACTTAATCCAGGGGAGGGCTTGAGATCAGTCCGAACTTTTATAGCCGCCGGCGCTCTTTCAATTGGCTCTTCATGACCAAGGCCGGTAGCTACACGTTCGGCGATCTTAGGATCAGCATTGGCAAGCTGACTCAACATGCGGGCGCGGATTGCCTTCGTCTCCACCTTGCTGAGCTCGAATGTAAACGCAGCGACAATGTGATTTTGCTCCGTCTCTGTCTGGCTGTAGAAGAATTGCCGAGCCTGGCTGAAGTGGTCGGCAAACGAGCTGGGGCGAGTCCGTAGTTTGTCTCCTTCTTCGCGAGCAGGAAAGCTCTGGTACCCGCTCCTTGGATCTGCCCGTGGGCCATGGCTGGCGAGCGAGTTTGGCGAGTAGTTAACGCGGCCCTTCGGCAGTGCCATCTGCATGTGTCCATCACGCTGGAAGTTCATAACCGGGCACTTCGAGCGATTGACCGGGATCTCGGCGAAGTTCGGGCCGCCGAGCCGAGTCAGCTGCGTATCCAGGTAGGAGAAGAGACGTCCCTGCAGCAGCGGATCGTTGGTAAAGTCAATGCCTGGAACAACGTGGGTGGGACAGAAAGCAACTTGCTCGGTCTCAGCAAAGAAATTGTCGGGATTTCGATCCAGAACCATCCGGCCAATGACTTTCAGTGGCAGTTGCTCCTCCGGTATTATTTTGCTCGCATCCAGAACGTCGAACTCGAACTTGTCGGCAAAGTCCTGATCAAATAGCTGGACCGCCAATTCCCATTCGGGGAAGTCGCCCGCCTCAATCGCGTTATAGAGATCACGTCGATGGTAGTCAGGGTCAGCGCCGTTGAGCTTTAATGCTTCATCCCAGATCAGAGATTGCATCCCCTGCTTAGGCCGCCAACGGAATTTGACGTAAGTGGACTTCCCCGCTTGGTTGATTAATCGGAAAGTGTGAATCCCAAAGCCCTCCATCATTCGAAACGAGCGTGGGATGGCTCGGTCAGACATGATCCACATGAGCATGTGAGTAGCTTCGGGTGTAAGAGAGGCATAGTCCCAGAATGTGTCATGGGCGGTCTGAGCTTGAGGAAACTCACGATCGGGTTCGGGCTTTGCCGCGTGGATCAGGTCGGGAAATTTAATTGCGTCCTGAATAAAGAAAATCGGGATGTTGTTGCCGACCAGATCCCAGTTCCCTTCAGATGTGTAGAACTTGACTGCGAATCCGCGTACGTCGCGAGCTGTATCGGCCGAGCCCTTACTGCCGGCAACCGTTGAGAAACGAGTAAAAACCGGCGTGCGCTCACCAACACGATTGAAGATACCTGCCTTTGAAACGTCGGCGAGCGAGGACGTGAGCTCGAAGTAGCCATGAGCTGCCGAACCACGAGCATGCACTACGCGCTCCGGGATGCGTTCGTGATCGAAGTGGTTGATTTTCTCGCGAAGGATGAAGTCCTCCAGCAATACCGGTCCGCGCGGACCAACCTTGAGCGAGTTTTCGTCATCGGCAATGGGCAGCCCGTGATTAGTAGTCATGGCAGAGAAGTTCCCTCCAGCGTTGCGGTGCAATTCGCCTCCGTTTCCGGTGGTGTCCGGGTGGGCAGGGCCATTGCTAGCCGGGACTTTCTCTTCTGGAAAAGGACCAGGTGAGAAAGACCTGCCGGCACTCCCTGTTCCCGAAGTAGGTGTGGCGGAAGAGCCTAGAGTTTCAGCGATGGTATCGCCTAAAGCCATAGCTTTCTGGCCATTGAGTGGGTCGTTGAACATTGACATATTTTTACTTGCCTTTCCGTCTCCAGCGTACTTGATAAGCGTGGCGCTCTCCGGCAATCGTCGATTGATGTGGCTGCCCGCTAACTCTAGAGCTTTGGAGCGTGGATATCTGGAGTCCAGGCACGCGTGCACTCTCTAGAAGAGTGCCTAGCTTGTCACGTAATAGCGAAGATTTCAAACGGTCGTCGTGCCGGGCCGAGGAGAGACTCCGGCAAAATTGGGTCGCCCCAGCTACTGCCAACCTGGGAGGCATGACAGAGTAGCGCCTCGGTTTTGGCTCGCAATAGTTCCGCACTCAGTGGTAAGCGACGCAATTGTAAAGTGCTACCGAAGTCACGAGTGCCGAAGTGCCACGTCCAAAAAAAGTACCAGGTAAGCGTTGCGCCAGCTCGACTTGCAACCAGTTTAGCGGCGCGTCCACAGGCCCCATGATCGGCGTGGAAGTCGCCACGCCAGGGAGCAACTACATGGGTATCGGCTGAAATCAGCGAGGTCAGTTTCGCAACTAGTTCATTTTCGTGGCTTTCGACGGCGCCGTCCGGCAATCCAAAACGGATGATGCTGTTCTCTGAAGCGCCGAGTCGATCCAAAGCATGTGCTTGCTCCTTGCGCCGTGCAGTCGCAAGGCCCGCGGCTCCCGGAAAAGCTCTTTCGCCATCGGTGACTGCTGCGACCAATACGTCGATCCCCTGCAAACGTTGACGCGCAATAAGTCCACCAGCACCTAAAGTTTCATCATCTGGGTGAGGAGCAATGACCAGCAGTGGCTTGGAAGGCACGCTGAATAAGGGAACGTCGTGCAAGTCACTCAGCCACTCGCTTTCACTTACAACTGGGACGATCATGTGGTTAAGTAGAACACTACGACCAGAGGCGGGAACGTCTTGAAGTACTGCTGATCAGCCTGGAGGCGTCGCACTTCAAGCTGATCAGCTACTTACTTATTGGCAGTACGATGCGCTTGGATTGTTTACACAGCTATTGACGATAATTGCCCCGAGCTGAGCGCGAGCCGCTTCCCAATCATCTGGGTTAGAAGACCAGGAATCAGGAGCCTTGAAGTAAGAAGGGTCACCATTTGGCCAGCCGGGAGCATGGTTTTCCCAGATAGCAGCAGGCATCACCTTTGCCAAAATCGCGGCCGCACTGACTGGATCAATCTGCTTGGCAATAGTCAAGTAATCGGCATCTTCTGTACCCCGGCGCCACTCCTTGAGCCGCAAGCTGGCAAACGGTCCATCGACTCCGAAGGAATCCTGCTTGTTGGTCACGTCTGAGCCGGGATAGACCAGCACACCATCCCCATTTGTGTAGTTATCAGGTGATGCCTGTCCCCAGAGTGGATCGGGATAAGAGTCACAGCCCCACGTACAAGCCGATTGGAACCAGTCCGCTTGCTGCGAGTTAAGGTTGGCATACCAGAAAAACCAGCGATCAATTCCAAGTTTGGCCTGCACCCAAGGCCAGGTCCGCATGGCAACTCCGTCGTCCTCAGTATTGGAAGTACCTGAGCCGGGGTGCGCTCCACCGTATTCCCATAGGTGCCGGTTCGGTTTAGCTTTGAGAGTGGAAAGTGCGCTGTTGGTGTATGCAGTGTTATCGCAGTTATTAGGACTCCCGATTGGGCAATCACCCATCATGTTCGATTCCGCTACGATATTTAGGTCGGGCATGTAGGCGTTGGCCGATGGCATGCCGACCGTAGCCATGGACAACATATTGTGCCCATTGCCTGGATCCTGTGCCAGCCACTTGGCCCAGTTCTCAATGTTGGGATAGTCGTTGGGCGTGGGCTCATCCTGCAAGTAGATGAAGTACTGCAGATTCGGCATATTTGCAGCGAACCAGTTGCCGATCGGATCAGCAAAGTTCCACATTGTCTGCTTATCAAAGATGTTGCGGCCCCATGATCCATAAGCTCCGATAGCATAGATTGAGGTGCCGACTCCCACACCCGGGCCGTCGTAACCGTTGGCGGATGTATAAAGCGAGCCGTCATATCGCGGCATAAACAGCGGGTGAATGCCCTGGTGACTTGGCACCTCTGTCTCACCAGAGATTAGGTCAATTCGATGCCGGTGAAAGAACTGGTAGTAGACGTCAGTGATGTGCCTGACTCGTATGCCCTGCGGGGTCTGCCAGTTAGCATATCCATTTACGCCGGTAGCGTAGCGCCACATAATCTCAATGGCATCGAGATTGGATAGCCCTTTGATGCTGGGCGTATCAGGTAGGGAGAACCCGTGTACTGTCAGGGAGACAGGAACGGAGTGAGTCACTGTGCCGTTCTCTGCCACTGTGATAGTGCCAGTGTAAGTCCCGGCGGGCGTTCCTTTCGGGATGTAGATATCGCCCCAGACACTTTGGTTCTGCTTGGCCGCCACTGTGAACGTGGGAACCAACTCTATTGGAACCAGGATGTCGGGATAGAACTTGTCGTGGTCAGGACGATCTGCCCAACCACCCACTCCCGAGCCATTTGTGTTCGGTCGTGCAAAGCGTGCTGGAAGCTGGTATTCATTGCCACGATACCAGCCGAATGAACTCAGGCCTTTGATCTGCAGGTACTTCATGTAGAAGAGCTCAATGGGACGGCCGACCCAATTGAAAACTCCACTGCCGCTTGCCTGGTTGGTGGTTTGAATCTTTGCACCATTAGGACCCGTAAGCGTGTTGAACGACACCGAAACACCTGGAGCAGCATTCGTTGCTGCTTCGAGAACCAGATTGAAGCTGACGCTCTCATTACGAG
>CALMAV010000543.1 GCA_937859895.1 uncultured Bryobacterales bacterium
AGGGTCCAGGCATCGTTCAGGCGTTGTTGCGGATAAGGACGCGCACCCAGCCAAGCCGCGGCCACCGATGCCTTTTCAGCAGCGTCGGCCAGCAGCTCGTTTTGGCGATTCCAACGCTTCTGATAAGCCTCGGAAGTGAGTGACCCCGCCGAGTGGTTCGTCAATTCAAGATCGCCTGTGTAGTGAGGGAACCGACTCTGTCCGCCGGTGGCCAGGATGTCGAGAAACATCTGATCGGCGGCGGAAGAAACAAGCCGAAGCGGGCCGTCTCCTGCTTGAACAGCGGGTCCCGCCGGGGCCTCTGGCCGCTGCTCTTCCCACCAGTTATGGGAGGGTGGCGGGAGAACAGTTTGACTGTGGGTCAACATGGCTTCGACTAACCGGACGGAGGCTTCGTCTGGCGAGCCGCCCGTGTCACCGGTCCCGTAGTAGTGATAATCAGCGAAGAGGCCGGAAACTTGGCCATCCAGGTTCACTCGCCCGACCCAATCAACCTCAGGAGTGTCGTTGCCAGTAGATGGCGGGGCTTTGGTCAAATCGTAATGGATCTGGCCGCCATAGGCACCAGGGTTCAGTGCTGCAAGGACACCCTGGCCGTCCGGGCCGATCCATAGGCCTACGTTAAAAGGCGTTCCCTCGGGAGTTTTCTCAGGAGAAGCCGGTCCACCAGCAGGTGCGGCGGAGCCCCAGGTCAGTTTCTGAGTGGAAAAGCCCTTAACACCGGCATGAACAAGCAGACTGGGTAGAGTGGCAGGAAAGCCAAAGCAATCGGGCAGCATATATTCGGCGCTCGCCTTGCCAAACTCTTTCTGAAAGTAGCGATTGCCGTAAAGCACCTGACGCAGAATGGATTCGGCGCTCGGCGCATTGACATCGCTCTCTTCCATTGAAGAACCGGCAGGAAACCAGCGGCCCGCCGCGATGTACTTCCGAACAGTCTCGTAATCAGCGGGATAGTATTCCTTCATCAATCGGTAACGATTGGCCCCGCTGAAATTAAAGACGTAGTGCGGGTACTTTTCCAGCAGGCTGAAGTTCTCGTGCATGGTCTTGGGGAGAAACTCCCGGATGACTTGCGGGTATTCCCAGCGCCACTCCGTATCAAGGTGGGCGTAGCCAACCAGATAAAGGGTAGGCTGCTTCAAAAGATCAGGTTGAGTAACACCCGGATTACCGCTGAGGATGGCTGCCGAGAAAGCAGCCGTCCTTAGCAGGAGCGAGATCGCGACGTAACGAAGTGGCTTCATATCAGAGTAGAGATTTCAGAGCAGAATGCATAAACGGCGAGCCGGGCGTGGTGCCAAGCAGTGAACAAAAAGGGGAACCGGAAGAATACGCAAGGCAAGAATCACGAGACATGGCTAGAACCTTGGGGGCGAAGCGCACGGAGATGCACGCCTCTCTTGAACGAATCTTCGGTACCGATATCTTATACCCAACTTATGATCATGCAAACAGGTTCTCTGTTATGCGCCCCTTCGCTGGAGGTCGTGCTTACTTGCAACGCCGTCGTGGGTTGAGCGAAAGTCACAGGGAATCGATCAAGGAGTAGAGTTGCTTGCCGTACTTCTGAACGGTTGCCAGGCCGATACCAGGTATCGCTAGAAACTCTTGGTCGGAAGTAGGCTGCTCGGACGCGATGGCGCGCAGGACTTGATCGCTGAAAATGCGGAACGCCGGGATGCCGCGCTTCTTCGCTTCGGCCAGACGCCAGGCACGAATGCCAGCTTCCAACTTGTCGTCAAAGGCAGTTGTGGCGGGACGAGCAGCTGGCTTACTAGCAGCCTTTTTCCCCTTACTGCGACGGGCGGCTTGTTTCGCTACGGGCTCGGTGCTGCGGATGGCTAACTCTACTTCTTGCGGATCGACAATTTTAAAGGCAGCGTCGGTCAGGGTGACAGTCCGGTAAGGAATTACTTTGCCGTCCTTCTCAAAAGTAGCGTCGGCATGGGTCAGCAGGCCAGCGCGAGCCATAGCGCCTAGCAGTTCTTCGAAAGCATCGCGGGTCAGTTCGCCAGCCGGGCAAAGGTCGGTGTAGAGGCGTCCGGTGGAACGAGTTTGGCTCTCGGCAAGATGGCCAAGAATGCGACCGAGCATAACGTTCTCGTTGACCGTAGCAGCGCGAAACTGTTGAGCAACACTGGCTGATGGCGCACAGGCATCGCAGATTCCGCAAGCGCTGTGGGAGTCCGCCGCATCCCCGAAGTGACGAACCAGGCTCGACATGCGGCAGTCAAAGCCTTCGGCATAACGAATCATTGACTCCACGCTGCCTCCTTTCTGTTTGCCTTGGGCAACGTAAAGAGCGCGCCAGCCCGCATCGCCGCGCGTGATGTTTTCTTCAAAGTCAACAATCGCGCCGCCATTAGTCCAGAGTTTTTCCAGCGCTTTATCGAAGATATCGGGGTCAATGCGCAAGCCGCGCTGAACCGTTACTTTCGGAGTCGATTCAACCGTCAGCTTTGCATAGATGCGATCAAGGATAGCGACATCAGGGTAGTCGCGTTCGAAGAAGAAGTCGTGCGTGTAACGGTCCGCGTAGGAGTGCATCAGGACCGCGCGGCTGGGCTTGCCGTCGCGACCGGCGCGGCCAATCTCCTGGTAGTAACCTTCCAGGCTGCCGGGCAGCGCGGTGTGAATGACCGTACGAACGTCGGGTTTATCGATACCCATGCCGAATGCGATGGTGGCCACCATGACATCTAATTTGCTGGCGAGAAAGTCATCCTGCACTTTCGTGCGGTGACGAGCATCCAGGCCGGCATGGTAGGAAGCAACCTTGCAATCGCCGTGAAGTTCCGAGGCCAGCGCTTCAGCCTGTTTGCGTGTTGGGACGTAGATGATGGCAGGCTGGCGACCCGGCTCCAGCAAAATCTCGCGGGCAAGCGCAATGCGGCCGCTCGGCTTGATCTCGACAACTTCGATAGCAATGTTGTCGCGCCGGAAGCCGTGAATGAACAGGGACGGAGTCTGGAGGCCGATCTGCGCGGCAATGTCTTTCTGCACGACAGGCGTCGCGGTCGCAGTCAGAGCAATCACCGGGGCAGGACGTAGTGCGGGCAAGTAGCGGCCGAGCGTGCGGTAGTCGGGACGGAAATCGTGGCCCCATTGAGAGATGCAGTGAGCCTCGTCAATTGCGATGAGAGACGGTTTACGTTTGGCCAGCATCTCAGCAAAGCCGGTGACACGAAGGCGTTCCGGAGCGATAAAAAGGAACTGCAGATGTCCACCGAGGTAGCTGCGGCAAGCTTGGCGGGAAGCTTCGCGGTCGCGGCCCGAATGAATGCAATCGACCGCGAACCCACGTTCTTTCAGCTTGGCAGCCTGGTCGTCCATTAATGCGATCAGTGGGCTGATAACCAGCGTTGTGCCCCCGCGAGCCAGACCAGGCAGCTGATAGCAAAGCGACTTACCGGAGCCGGTCGGCATGACGAGGAGCACGTCCTCCCCAGCAACTGCCGCGCGACAAACGGCTTCCTGATTCGGCCGAAACGAATCGAACCCAAATGCCTCTGAGAGTAACTGCTCCAACGGCTTGCCGACCGTAGCAGGAGCGGGACGACCAGCTGGGGACGATTTTACGGCCGGGACGGGCGGTGCGTCGCCGACTTTGTTGACCACCTTGCGTACGTACTCCTCGATACCTTCCATAAAAGGTGGAAGTTGCGATGCGCCCTTCTGAATCCGCTGCAGGTACGCTTCCCACTGCCCAGTCATGGCGGGGCTCTTCACTTCAGGGTGAACAACCTCAATCAGGTGAATGCCCTTGGGAGTGGCATTCAGAGTTTTGCCGTCACGAGTAAGGTATTCGCGTTTGAGCAGCACTTCGATAATGCTGGCGCGCGTGGCGGGAGTGCCAAGGCCGGATTCGCGCATGGCTTGCGAGAGCTCTTTCTCCTCGAGCGTTTTGCCTGCAGTTTCCATGGCGGTAAGCAGGGTGGCTTCATTAAAACGCTTGGGCGGGCGAGTCTTCTTCGCCTGTGCATCACTTCCGATAACGTCCTGCTGTTGGCCCTTGGCTAAGCCGGACGGAAGCACCGAATCGTCCGAAGCTTCAGCGTTCTTGCCGCGCGTCGCTTTCTTCGTGGCAGGGGCCGAATCGAGAGCTTTCCAGCCCTGCTGGCGAACGGCTGTGCCGGAGGTGTGATAGCGATCGAGGAAGCCAGGGTTGGCGACCGTCGTAA
>CALMAV010000544.1:0-1148 GCA_937859895.1 uncultured Bryobacterales bacterium
TCGTACAGCTTGAATGCCGAAGCTCCGGGCAAAACTCCTGCTGCCGCTGATTTGGCTTCGTCTTGAAAGAAACGCTCGGCAATTTGGAACGTGGAGGCGTAACGATTCTCTTCATCACGCACGATACGCGAGACCCGCGCTTTGCTTTCTTCCAGTTCGGGATAGGCCGGAGCCATAAAGTCCGCGACAAACTCAACCAACTTGTGAAAGTAAGGGTCAGTAGAACCGGCGAGCCGGCCATTGCGCATGGCACGGCGCATGATCTTGCGAAGAACATAGCCGCGACCTTCGTTGGAGGGAAGCACACCGTCGTGGATGAGGAACTCGGCCGCACGAGCATGGTCCGCGTTGATGCGGAGGGCGGTTTCCGCCCGTGTATCAGCACCGCGCTGAACATGAAGGAGACTAGCCGCTTGCGCAACAATGGGAGCAATCAAGTCGCAGTCATAATTGGAGAGCTTCCCTTGCAAAATCGCGGCCACTCGCTCGAGCCCCATACCGGTGTCGATGGAGGGACGCGGCAGCGGGGTGAGTTTGCCATCGTGCGCACGGTCGTACTGCATGAAGACGAGATTCCAAATTTCGACAAACCGCCCGCCGCCATCGAGCGGAAACTGTTCCCCCTCGCGCCCCGGTTCAGCCGCTTCCGGACCTAGATCGAAGTGCAGTTCCGAGCACGGGCCGCACGGACCGGTCTCGCCCATCTGCCAGAAGTTGTCTTTCTCATTCAGGCGAAAGATGCGCGATTTCGGTACGCCCGTGACACTCTGCCAGAGCTCTTCGGCTTCGTTATCCTCACGGAAAATGGTGATGTAGAGCCGATCCTTCGGCATCGCGAACCAATTTGAGCCCGTCACTAGCTCCCAAGCGTAAGCAATCGCGTCACGCTTGAAATAATCTCCGAACGAGAAGTTACCAAGCATCTCGAAGAACGTGTGATGGCGACGAGTGTAGCCGACGTTCTCTAGGTCGTTATGTTTGCCTCCTGCGCGAACACATTTTTGTGACGAGGTAGCGCGCAGGTAATCGCGCTTCTCCAATCCAAGAAAGATCTCCTTGAACTGATTCATGCCCGCGTTCGTAAACAGCAGGGTGGGGTCATTCGCAGGGATCAACGACGAGCTGCGAACAATTTTGTGGTCCTGGCC
>CALMAV010000544.1:1158-4417 GCA_937859895.1 uncultured Bryobacterales bacterium
CAGTTTCGCATAGGGAGCGAACGCGAAACTGAGGCTTTTTACCGAACGAAGCTATTTTGCGGACGTATCGGCCGCCCGGCCAGTCTTAGCCTTTGCGAAATCGCCAGCCTTAAAAATGCTGACCTCGTCCGGGTTAAGGTACTTGCGGATGGCAGCATTCACCTGGTCAGGGGTGAGTTTGGCCACTCGGCTCTCCAACTGAGCATCCCAGTCCATTGTTCGACCCCAGAATGCTTGGTTAGTTAAGCGACTTGTAAGCTCGTTGTCTTGGCCGCGGCTGACCTGCCGGCTCTGTAGCCACCCAGACTTCGCAGCTGCGATCTCGCTATCGGTGAAGCCGGTTTGAACAGCGCGTTTAAGCTCCTCATAGAAATCGCTTTCTACCTTGGCCGTGTTTTGCGGAGCTGAGATAGCGTAAGTCAGAAAGCTGGCCGCATCTTCTTTGGTAGGCACATTCAGTTGCGAGCCGATGCCGTAACTCAGGCCGTCTTTCACCCGGATCCGCGTAGCCAAGCGCGAATTTAGAAACCCGCCACCAAGCATGTAGTTACTGAGTAACAGAGCAGGGTAGTCGGGATTTTCGTCCGTCATTTTCAGCGGTTGTACCGCAATGAATACTGAGTTTGCCTTATCGGGAGTCTCAAACGACTGGTTCACGTCGGCGACCTTTTGGTAGTTCGTCTCGACTCTTTGATACTGAGCTTTGCTGGTCCAGCCACTAAACAGAGTTGAGAGTGACTTCTGCAGTGACTCAGCTTCTATGTCGCCAACGGCCGCAAACTCGGCTTTGTTGGCACCGTAAAAGTCAGCGTAGAAATCTCTCACGCTAGCGAGTGTTGTGCCTTTGATCTCCGCTATCTCCTCGTCGGTAGTCTCGACGTAGCGGACGTCGCCCTTTGGATACGGATGAGTGTGTCGCTCTGCATTCTGAAACGCGATGGCCATTGGTTCGGTGCGCTGCGCTTCGAGTTGTGTCAATTGCTGCTGCTTCAACGCTTCAAATTCGGATTCGGGAAACGACGGCTCGCGCAGGATTTCAGCAACCAGCTGCAGCACCTGGGGAAAGTTCGCTTTCGTTGTTTGAATGCTGACCGTGGCTCCAGTGGCAGAGCCGTTAATGCGAACCTGTGCCTTCAAACGATCGAACTCGTCGTTAATCTGCTGACGAGTATGTTTGCTGGTTCCGCGATTCAGCATCATGGCCGCAAGATTAGCTTCAGGAGCTTTGCCGTGCAGATTCGCTTCGTTTCCGAAGTGCAGCTGCATATTGGCATTCACAATTTCGCCTCGTGTCTTCTTGCTGATCAGAGCAAGTTTGATTCCAGGCTGGAGTTCGCCTCGAATCGTCCGCTTGTCGATATTGGTCGGGCTAGGGTCAAAGCTTTCGCCGGCTGCCATGGCTGCGCCGCCCTTGTAGTCCTTTACCAGGGCAAGGACGTCTGGCGTAGGAGGAATGATCGCGCGATCCGGCTTATCGATCGGAATAAACAAGCCCACTGTCCGATTGGACTTTTTTAAGTAGGTCCTTGCAAAGCGGTCCACATCCGCGACTGTGGCGTTCTTAACCCGGTCACGCGTCAGAAAGGCCAGGCGCCAATCACCGGCTGCAATATACTCGCTCAAGAAGAGGCCGAGGCGCTCTGAATTGCGGGTAAGGAGATCGAACCGCGATTCGGACTTGGTCTTTGCCCGGTTCACTTCCGCTTCGGTAGGAGGATTGTTTTCGACGTCATCAATGACGCCGACTGCAGTCTTTTGGATGTCGCCGAGGTCAGAAGCTTTGGTCCCCTGCGCGTATAGCATTAGCATGCCGGGCTCGCGGGAATCTGTAGCAAATGCGCCCACTGAGCCGGCCTTCTTTGTCTCCACAAGAGCTTTGTACAAACGTCCGGAAGGCGCATTTCCGAAGATGTCCCCCACCAGGTCTGCCACTGCACCGTCAGGACTCGCCAGTGCAGGTACGTGCATGCCCACAATCAAGACCTTCGCGTCGCCAACCCGTCGTAGCGTCACCGAGCGCTCTCCATCTTGCGTGGGCTCTTCGGTGTAAGTCTTCTGGAGGATGCGCGTTGGCTTTGGGATCGAGCCGAAATCCTTTGCGATTAAAGCCAGTGTCTTGGCTTCGTCAACATGGCCAGCTACCGTCAGAACTGCATTGTCCGGCTGATAGTACCTGCCGTAGAACGCCTGCAGCCGCTCAATTGGTACATGCTCAAGGTCGGAGCGGGCGCCAATCACAGACTTTCCATAGTTGTGCCAAAGGTAAGCGGTGGAGAATACGCGTTCAATAAGAATGCTGGTCGGGTTGTTCTCGCCCATCTCCAGCTCATTGCGCACTACGGTCATTTCACTGTCCAGATCCTTCTTGGCAATGAAGGAGTGCACCATGCGGTCCGCCTCCAAATCGAGCGCCCAGTTCAGGTTGGTATCAGTGGATTCAAAAGTCTCGAAGTAGTTTGTTCGGTCGTAGTCGGTAGTTCCGTTCGGGCGGGCGCCGTGCTCGGTTAGCTCTTGGGGAACATTGGGGTGCTCTGGCGTGCCCTTAAACATCAAGTGTTCCAGCAGGTGCGCCATGCCTGTCTCGCCGTAGTCCTCGTTGCGCGAACCAACCAGATAAGTGATGTTCACCGTGGTTGTAGTCTTAGTCGGGTCAGGGAACAGCAGAACTCGCAAGCCGTTCGAAAGGTCATACTCGGTGACCCCTTCAACGGACGGTCCGCGTGTGACTCCGGGAGGAAGGGCTTGGGCGCCCAAACACATAGACAGGAACAGGCCACAAAGTGAGATACCAAGGAAACGCATAGAACCTCGAAATTTAATAACCGCTGAAGATTTCATGGAATCGATCAGGGAACGACCGTTGCCTTCTTGATTTTGTCTAGTTTAGGGAAGTGCTCTTCCAGATACGGGTTGCCGTTTTCGGCGATGGCAGCCTGACTAGGCCCGCCTCCTTGCGGGGCACCCTCACCATACCCGGTGTAGATATTGAGGACGTTCTCCATGCCGCTAATTACCTCACCAAAAGGCGTGAAGCCTTGCGCGTCCAGAGCTTCGCTATTGTCGCGCAGGTTGATAAACAGCTGAGTAGTGCGGGAGTTCGGCCCGGCTGCCGCAAACACCACGGTACCCACTTTGTTCTGCACCTTTGGCGAATCGTCTCTGATCTGAATCTCGCTCCAGGTCTTATTCTTCTCTGGGTCGCCGTTCATTCCCCACTGCACGATGAAGCCCTTCAGCGCACGAAAGAAGTATTTGTCGT
>CALMAV010000544.1:4427-8674 GCA_937859895.1 uncultured Bryobacterales bacterium
AACCCATGCGCGTCAACTCGTAGAAGCGATCTGCGCCCAAGGGAGACCAGTCGCGATGAACCAGGATGACAACTGGGCCCTTTGTCGTGTCTAACTGCACTTTGAACTGAGGGGGAGCTGGACCCGATTCGGCAGGTTTCTTCGACCCTCCACACGCGCCCAGCAAAAAAAAGACGGACAGGAGCAGCAGGTAGCGCTTCACTTAGCATCTCTCCAGTTCGGGCCGCTGCCTACCTCGGCGACCAATGGCACTGTTAATTCGTACACGTTTTCCATCTCCGATTTGACTAGGTCTGAAACTGCTTCCAATTCGTCCGAGGGCGCTTCCAGCACCAATTCATCATGCACTTGCAGCAGCATGCGGGACTGCATCCGTTCACGCTCCAGGTGCGCTGCGATACGGATCATAGCCAGCTTGAGTAGATCAGCCGCCGTTCCTTGCAGAGGCGTGTTGACCGCGGTGCGTTCGGCAAAGGAGCGCGCTGAAGGGTTGCGGCTCTTCATGTCGGGGATCGGCCGGCGTCTTCCTAAGAGCGTCCTGCTGACTCCGGTTTCCCGCACTTCTTCCACGGTACGGTCAATGAACTCGCGCACACCTGCATAGCGCTCAAAATATCGAAAGATGTACAGCTCAGCTTCTTTGCGATCGATGCCGAGCGTCTGTGCCAGGCCAAACGGTGTTTGGCCGTAGACGATACCGAAGTTGACAGCTTTGGCGGACCGGCGCATCTCTGGTGTGATCATCAGCGGGTCCACTTTGAAGACTTCAGCAGCCGTGCGCGTATGAATGTCCTGGCCATGGGTAAAAGCATCCACTAAAACCGCATCGCCGGACATGTGCGCAAGCAGGCGAAGCTCAATCTGTGAGTAATCGGCGACCACCAGATTCCAACCGTCCTGCGGAATGAACGCAGCGCGGATCTCGCGGCCCTCTTCGGTCTTGATAGGAATGTTCTGCAGATTCGGGTTCGACGACGAAAGCCGACCGGTAGCTGCGCCAGTTTGGTTGAACGTAGTGTGAACACGACCAGTACTTGGACGGATCAGCAACGGTAAGGCGTCGATATAAGTGCCTTTCAGCTTTGTCAGCTGGCGATATTCGAGGACCAGTTGTGCCACCGGGTAGCCAGCCGCCAGCCCTTCCAGTACGTCAGCAGCAGTGGAAATGACTTTGCCCTTACCGAACTTCACCGGCGAGGGTAGACTCATCTCCTCAAACAGCACCTTGCCTAGCTGCTGGGGAGAATTGATGTTGAACGTCCGCCCTGCCATTTCGTAGACCTGTTGCGCGATGGCTTCGATTCGTTCTGAGAGCCGCACGGACAACTCGGCTAAGACATCGGTATCAACACGGATTCCGGTGCGCTCCATCTGCGCAAGAACGGGCGTCAGAGGCAGGTCGATGGTGTCGTAGACCTCGCGCAACTCCTGCGAGACAACCTGCGAACGCATCATCTCAGCAAGAGCGAACGTAGCCTCGGCCTGCTGTTCGGCTGCGGCATTCAATTTGCGATCGAGAAAGCGTTCGGCCAGCGACTCGGGGCTGCAGGCGTTCGGCTCAGCATTCAGCAGAAATGCATAGAGCATTACGTCCTCAATTGAGCCCTGAGGAGTGAACCCGGCTTCGGCAGCAGCAAGCGAAAAAGCCTTAGCGTCGTGGACTACCTTAGGGATGTCCGGGGATTCGAGCACCGGACGCAGGGTGTCGAGATGAGCAAGTGGCACCGCACGGCCCTCTCCTATCGAATATGACAAGCCCACAAAGCGATTCGTCATGTCCAGCGCGACCGCAAGCGGATGTGTCTCGGGCCGCCTACTCAGCCAGGCTGCGATCTCTTCAGCCGTCTCGAGCGGCTTGTAATCGCGGGTAGCACTGTCATCTTCTACGGGAAGATCTTTGAGCAGACTGAAAAACTCGAACTCTTTATATAAGACTTTCAGAGCAGAAACGCGTGGCGATTGAGCGCGCAAATCGGCAAGGTTCCACTCGACCGGCACCTGGGTGTGGATCGTGGCGAGTTGTTTACTCAAGAGGATTTGATCGCGATTGTTCAGCAGGCTTTCGCGATACATCTTGCGCTCAACCTCGCCGGCGCGGTCGAGCGCTGCTTCCACCGAACCGAAGCGCGTGACGATATCTTTAGCACCCTTATCCCCGATGCCTGGCGCACCGGGAATGTTGTCGATAGAGTCGCCTTTCAGCGCCAGCAAATCGGCCACCTGGGTTGGCTTCACGCCCATGAACTGCTCTACCTTTGCCGCATCGTACCACTCGTCATCCTTCATTGGATTGAGCATGAAGACCCGGTCGTTCACCAGCTGCAGCATGTCTTTATCGCTCGAAACGATCACCACTTCCAAAGGCTTGGCCGGCTCGCGGCAGGCAATCGCGCCAATAACGTCGTCCGCCTCATAGCCGGGAAACTCGAGAATTGGGATCTGCATAGCTTCCAGTAGTCGCCGGATGTGAGGCAGCTGCTGGCTGAGATCGGACGGCATCTCCGTACGGTTGGCTTTGTATTCGGCGAAGGACTCGGAGCGAAAGGTGGGCGTGGTGCTTTCGTAGATAGCTGCAATGTACTCGGGCTTGAAGCTGGTCAGCAGCTTGCGCACCATGTTGTGGAAGATGAAGATTGCTTCGGTAGACAAGCCGGTTGCTGTACGCATGGGGGGAGCACCGCTGCGGGCACGAGCATGGTAGGCGCGAAAGATGAATCCGAAGCTGTCAATCAGGAAGAGGCGCGGGGTTGGCAATACCTACAGCATAAAAGGAAGCAACTGGTACCATCGGCTTTCGCAGGCTACACACGTGAATTTTCGTTATCCCGTCTATCTCGATTTGACCGGCAAACGATGCCTGGTAACGGGCGAGGGGTATGAAGTAGCAGGCAAGGTAAAGGCGTTGGTAGAGTCAGGCGCGGTGGTTCGTTACGTGAACGAAACCGCTGTTCCGGAGATTCAGCATCTGGTGCAGGACGGTTTGATCTCGTGGGAGCGACGCAATTTTATTCCGGCGGATTTGGACGCGTGTTTCCTGGTCATTACCAGCCGACCCGATAACGCTGATATCTTCCGCATGGCAGAGCAGCGAAGCATCCTGTGCAACGCAGTTGACGACCCTAAAAACTGTAGATTCAGCCACGGCTCCATTCACCGTCAAGGCGAGCTCACCATTGGCATTTCGACAAATGGCGTTGCGCCTGCCGTAGCCGTGCGGTTGAAAGAGAAGCTGCAGCGCGAGGTAGGGCCGGAGTATAAAGAGTTGCTCCATCTGTTAACGCAGTTACGCAATCAAATTACGGCCGAAGTATCAGGTTTTGAAAGGCGCAAGGAGCTTTGGTACCGGATTGTCGATTCCGAAGCGCTGGCGCTGTTCCGGGCAGGCGAGGCTGACAAAGCAACGAGCCTGGTCCGGCAAATGGTGGCAGAGGCTATCAGCAGCACTTAGGGTTCTGGAACTTACGGCGATGGCGGCCATCGATGTAGGTGCGCCACGTTTCACCTGAATGCACTGCACCGCTCTGTTGTAGATAACGGCGATAACCGCCCTCATCCGCTAGCTCGCGAGCTAGGAAAACAGCTAATTGCACCAAGCGCCGCACGAGCTTCATACGGTCTCTGCGGTGATGGAAGAGAGAACGAAAGGTGCTTCGGCCGTGACCGCCGACCGGGTACCCCGGAGCAAGTTGGCCCAAGTGCGCACTGACTCGAAGATGATAATCGTTACCAGCAAGAGAAATAGCGCGGTTAGACCCGCATCCAGCCGTTCATTGAGGATGATTGCTTGCGTCTCAACCACTCTGTCCGCGGTGATTTGACCACCTTGCAGAAGAGCAGCCAGAGATGCCGCGTGCGAAAGGAAGCCAAGATGCGGATCGGAGGAGAAAATCTTAGTCAGCCCCGCGCTGAACGTCACGATGACTATCCAGAGCAAAGGTGCAGCTGTCACAAGAGCGTAGCGGTATCCGTGCATCTTAATCAGTACAGTGGTGGCAACGCACAGCGCAATGGCGCTCAGTAGCTGGTTGGAGATGCCGAAGAGGGGCCATAGCGAGTTGATTCCTCCAAGCGGATCGATGACGCCTTGATAGAGGAAGTAACCCCACAAGGAAACCACAATGGCGCTAGTGACCAGCGTGCCTGGGCGCCCTTTCACTCTGTTAGTGAGCGCGGGAACATTCTGTAATAGATCCTGCAGCATAAAGCGGCCGACTCTGGTTCCGGCATCGATAATCGTCAAAATAAAA
>CALMAV010000545.1 GCA_937859895.1 uncultured Bryobacterales bacterium
CAAAGGGGTAACCGCTGTAGAACGCCTGCAGGTTATTGGACCGGAGCAGTTGCTCGAATGGGCTGGGCTCGTTCGTGCCTGGATAGTAGAGAAGCTGCGCATGAGCAAGGGCAGCCCACTGTTCAAGCCGATTCAAATCGTCCGGAGAGAACGGATTGCGGGAAACCAGGATGGTGTCCTGCGCGCCCCATTTGTTCAACTTCTCAACGTCCTCACGCACCACGGCAACATTGCGCCGTGCATCGGGCGTTCCGAGTTTCGCTAGTGCTTGTTGCGCCAGGGCGACCACCCGAAGCGACTCCCGGGGTGGATCGAATCCCCAACGGGTAAATGCCAAGACTCCATTTGGCTGAAGGTGTGAAAGATAGTCAACGAAAGCTTCGGTGGTGTAGAGGTTGTTTTCGGAAAGAGCAAAGGCGCCGGCAGCGGTTGATGCCCAGGTATCCACGAGTGTGGCCTGAATCACCTGAAACTTCTGCTGAGACCGTCTGACAAACGCCCGTCCATCTTCGACATGCATGTCGACCTCAGGCCGGAAGTAGAGCCGATTGCTGTACTGCGGAAATTTCTCACGCATAATGACGCGCGCGATGATCGGATTGATTTCAACACCGGTGATGCTCTTGCTCCCAGCAGCTAAAGCACGCGAAACATCCCAGCCGCCGCCAGGACCAATGATCAGAGTCTTTGCGGCGGGGCGCAGAAAGTACGGCAAGCCCGGACCATGAAACTCCAGATCGAAACGTTCCTTCTTCGTCAGGTGTTCAAAGTCGAACTTAGCAATACCGGTCGCAGCGTCTGCATCGATAACGATGCTCTTCAGGCCAGTACCTTCTTCAGGCTTAAGCGCAATCCGGGAGAAGCTGTTCCATTGGCGGAATTCCTCGCCTATCAAGCGCTTCCCCTTCGCGTACTTTACGTCAAGGGGAAAGTACTTGGAATTGTAAGTGATCAGGGCGACGAGCAGAAGACCAAGAGCCACAGCCACTACCCGCCCGCGCGGAGCCCGGTCCAGATGGAACCAGATAGCCGCAGAAGTGGCAAACAGAACGGCGGCTACCAGGATGGTATTGGGACCGCCAATCCAATTGAGCAGCGGAACTAACACTGCACAGCCGGCTGCTGCACCTAGTAAGTCAAAGAAGTAAGTCCGATTTACCCTTTCTACTGTGTCCGCAATAACTAGAGAAAGGATTGTGCCAGATAGAAAGAAGGGAGCGGCTGCAACGAAGTAAGCCAGGCTCAGTTCGAATGTATTCAGATTGCCCGTGCGCGAGAGGAGGAACCACAAGGAGAGTACACAGACAACGGCGTTCGAAACCGCCATCCTGCCGAGTTTGCCCCAGAGGGTTCCACGCCAATCGGCTACAACATAGGAAAAAACACCGCCTACGCCTAATCCGAAAAGCGCGATCGAAATGGCAAGAAAGGCGAAGTGATAGAAGTAAATGACCGAAAATACCCGGGTTAGCGACAGCTCAAGCAGCAACGTCGCCAGAGAGGTTGCCATAATCCCGAAGTAGATCTGCGGCCAATGTTTCCCCTGAAGCTTGGGTTGCACAATCGTCGACTGAGGCGTTTGGAGAGACGACAAGTACTTATGGTAATTGGTGGGCTCTGACCCGGTTTAGATTACTGCGCTCTGAGAAAGCAATTTGAGAAACTACTTGTGCCGGTAAGTAATTCGGCCCTTAGTAAGGTCGTAAGGAGACATTTCCAAGGTTACCCGGTCACCGGCAAGAACTCTGATCCTGTTTCGCCGTAGCTTGCCCGCTAAATGGGCCAGGACCGTTCTATCTTGATCCAACTGAACACTGAATAAACCACTCGGGAATTTCTCGACTACCGTCCCCGTTACTTCAATACTGTCTTCTTTACTCATCAGCCTCTTGATTCTTTAGATTTGCGGGAACGCATACCCGTAACTCTCACATGTGGCAGTATAGCGCAAAACTGCGTGTTTGCAGGCTGACCAGGTTGCGTGCATAGGCAGCCCCGCCCTAGCAAGCGTCTGCCGCTGACTTCCGCTTCTCGGGCATACTGGGGTGAACAAATGTCCCTTGATGAGCGAGCTGCCAGTTCCGAAGATTCTACAAATGTGAATGCCGTTCTGGCTGGTTCCATAGGATCTGTTGTCGCTACGGGGATGCTCTACTTTGTGGGAGGGGCGTATTACGCTGGCTACTCGAGAGCGCTTGGACTTAACTTCCTAGCAGGGCTTCAGCCGGCTGGGTACATCTTCTATGGGGCGCAATTCCTAATTGCTCTTTCAATCCCGCAAGTATCACTGATGCTGGTGGCAGTTTTAGCGACCCTAAGGGTTGCTCGAAAAGGTATATGGGGAATCCCGAAAGGGCGCTTCTCACTGAAACCGGAGTGTCGTTTCGTTGTTGGCTTAGTTACTGTTACTGTAGTGGCGTCGACTTTGCTGGAGTTGCATTTGCTTCACTCGATACGTGCAACGAAAACTCTCATCGCATCCAGCCCTTGTTCTTGGCCGATCAACCCTAGTGCTACAGGCGGAACCTCGTTTTGGTTCGTAGTATCTGCAGTTCTCGGTGGAATCTCCTTTCAATATCTTCGCCAGAACTTCTTAAGATGGACATCCCTGGTTTTATGCTCGGCGATTTCTCTACTTGCTCTATATGGATTGGGACACGAATTAGCTGCAGCACGTTTGTACGGTGACAGATTTCAGATAGCAGAAATCAGTATGTCGTCGCCGCAATCCTTTCCCGCTTTGCAGGTTCTGATTCTTGGCTCGGACGACAAGAACATGGTGGTGCTGTTCCCTCCCAAAGATCGCGGCGAGAAGCCCCAGCCAACCTATCTTCAACGCGCTGATTTGAAGAGCGTCCGAATTGTGAGCTCGCCGGGAATCCGTGAGTTTTTCTGCAAACAGAAATCAACTGCCAATCAGTAAGCACCCGAGCGGGGCTCATATTTGCCTCTGCCCCGGGTTCTCACCGCCATTGGACGACAATGTGAAGGGCCGCCTTTGCCGACGATAACTGAGTTTCGAAACAAGAACGTACTCGTGACTGGAGCAGGGCGTGGACTGGGTAAAAGGTTAGCTCTGGGCTTTGCGCGTCTGGGCGCCAAGATCGCGATGGTCAGTCGCACCAAGGCCGAGCTCGATCTGGCGCATATCGAAATTGAGCAGGCTGGTGGAAACGCACTTCGAATCCGCGCTGATGTAACCGATCCGGAACAGCTAACACTTGCTGTCGATCGCGCCCGTGTCGTCTTTGGCAGCCCGATCGATATTCTGATTTGTGCAGCGGCGATTCATGGGCCGATCGACTCGTTCCTGCATGCATCGCAAAAAGCATGGACCGATACGGTAATGGTGAATCTGCTGGGCGTTGTGCATTCGTGCCGTGCCGTTCTGCCCAACATGATCGAAAAGCGGTCGGGGAAGATTATCGTCCTGACGTGCGACAGTCATGGTACAGCCGGGTTGAACTTTTCAGCCTATGCGACATCAAAAACGGCTCTGGTGCGATTTGTTGAATCGTTAGCAGGCGAGGTGCTCGACCACAATGTGCAGGTAAACTGCTTTGATCCGGGGCCGGCCTACACGAATTTAACGGATGAGATCATCCGCGCTGAAGACCGCCTGGACGCGCATGTAGTCAGCACTGCCAAAGAGGTCCGGCGGACGGGTGGAGCCTCGCCGGAACTGCAGCTGGAGCACGCGGCATTTCTCGCATCGGAGCGATCGAACCATATTACTGGGAAGTTGATTCACGTAACGGACGATCCAAAGAAGCTGACCAACACGTCATTCCGTCCCGACGCTTATACACTG
This sequence comes from uncultured Bryobacterales bacterium, assembly GCA_937859895.1. GTDB lineage: Bacteria > Acidobacteriota > Terriglobia > Bryobacterales > Bryobacteraceae > Bog-105. The sequence goes on from CALMAV010000545.1 coordinate 3,812, forward strand.
CGGCGCACGCTGAAGTGAGGCGTACTACTTGGCCGAGAACCGGTAAATGGTCGTGTAGTGGTACGTTTGGCCCGGCTTCAACAACGTGGTTGGGTAGTTGGGCTGATTGGGCGAGTTAGGGAAGTGCTGCGTTTCCATTCAGAAGGCAGAACGGTATTCATACACTCCACCAACTCCTTTGTTTGTCCCGTTCAGAAAGTTGCCTGAGTAGAACTGAAGCCCGGGCTGATCGGTGAACACTTCCAGAATGCGACCGCTGGTTGGCTCCTCTACCCGGGCTGCCAACTGCTTCAGATTGCCGTGCGCGTTGAGCACGTAATTATGGTCATAGCCCT
>CALMAV010000546.1 GCA_937859895.1 uncultured Bryobacterales bacterium
CGACACCGCCACACCCAACGGCGAAGCCATACCCATAGAACAGCGCGACCCCCGCGAAGTCACCCACTCCAACGGCCGCCAGATGACCCCCACCGGAGTCTCCATCGAAAACCCCGCCTTCGACGTAACCCCCGCCAAATACATCACCGCCATCATCACCGAGCGCGGAGTCCTCCACCCGCCGTACCCCGAATCCATCGCCTCCGCCGCGGTGCAGTCTGCCCCCGCACCGGAACCTCACAGATTAGTCCAGTTCCAATGATTTTCAACAGAAAGCCAAACATCACGAGAGGAGTCCTTCCAATTTTCAATTGGGTAAAGTAATGAGACCGCTAGCTTTCGTTCCCTGGCAACATGAAATAACACATCTCTTGCGGATGTGTTTCTCAGCACCTCTTCCTTGAGAGGATAATCCGAATAGTTTGGGTCAAAGTAACCGGTCCCAGGTTGAACCATTACTGACATGCCCGGGGCACGTTGCCAAGGTTCTTCATGTAGCCGCTGGCGCAAATCAAGCCGCAAATGCTCCGTATCAGGTGGTATGCGGAAGGTAGCAAACCTATGATTCAGTTGATTGCTTCTCGCGTTCACTACAGATGGTGAAAATATATGCAGAACGCCCTGCACTAACTCGCACTTTAGATCAACGCTCCAGTGTGATAGAGCTTGGTCGATAGTCAACTGACCAGCAGTAAAAGAAACTCTCTGAGCATCTGACCTTATCTCAGCAATCACCGAGCCGTCTACCTTCCGCGCAAGGTAGACGATGACCTCAGTTGGCCCACCCACAAAACCCGGCGAATCTACTACAAAGGTGGACCCGCAACTGATTGACTCCCCAAAAGAACTACATGGACATAACAAACATTGGAAAGAGAGAAAAAAAATTGCACTAACACTTAAACCGCATCGGAACATCAAATAATCCTCATTGTGGAGTTATTGAAGTGCATGTATAGGTCAGGGTGTGATTAAATACCTGAAGTCCATTAGCTGACCACGTGTGGTTGACTTGCAAAGAACAGCTACCCAGAGGCTGTAAGTTGGCGTCCGCCGGCAAACAAGCCGAACGGCAGAAGGCAAAATCATCACCAAAATGTCCACCAGGTAGGGTCGGACCATTGCCTACGGGCGGAGTGTTGAGCGCAGAACACGTGTTCGAAATAGGTGTAAACGCCTCTACCATCGGTATTCCAGCAATTGCAATCGGCTGCGAGTTCAGGTCCAAGACTTGGTATATAACAGAACGTTGCCTACCCTTGAGGATGACATTGTTGTTTCCATCATAGCAGTTGTGATTCTGTGTCCCTGTGTCTGAAAAAATGCCTAGCGCAGAAGGCGTCTGTACAGTGATGGTCTGGTCGGCAGTATCATCTTCTCCGTTCAGCGTATAAGTAACTGTCACATCAGAAGACCCTTGGCTTGCACCCTGAATCGTTACCGTCGCTTGGTTCGCGTTTGAAAGTGTCACATTTGAATTAGAGGTCGTCCACTGGTAAGCGCCGTTTGCGGGTGTTCCGCTTGCAGTTAGAGTAATCGTGTTAACTGCACCTTACGTTCCTGCCGCAGCTACCGCGACATTAGTTGCAACAAGAGTCGAAATGGTGACAGTCGGATCAACCTGTCCATCCCCCGGGTCGTAGATTATTGGCACGACAGGGCAAGGCTTCCGTGTGCCTTCTCCGTCGCCATTGGGCACTCTGGTTAGCTTCGCCTGGGTAGTGGTGCTACCAACACCTACTCCGGTCATCCTCGAGTATTCATCCATCGAAATGACAGAGGTGTCGGCGATCTGCCAGGAGTCTAGATAGGAGAAGAGGTTTTCAGAGGTGCCATTGCACTGATTTGTGCCATTCGGATTTGTAGATCCTGTCTCGCCGACGTTCAAAACCAACGGGTTGGGATCCAGGTAAACCCCTCCCGCGTCTCCCGTATAGCCGCAGCAGATCATGCAGCCGTAGGTTGCGTGGCCGAAGGTCTTATCGGTGATGACCTTACCTTCGTACAGGCTGCTGAGCCGGCCGCCATGCAACTGGTGCAGCGAATACGCGCCCGCCCCCAGGTCGGGCGGCAGCACGAGGCCGTTGTCGTCCGGCACGGCTGACCGAATCAATTGGCCTACATCGACAAACCACTGATCGTTGGCGGCTACGCTGTGCGTCGCCTGATACTGCTTGCGGCCCTGGTCGAAGAGGATGCTGAGGGTGGCATCCACCGGTGCACTGCTTCCGTTACCGATAGCAAGGATGGAAGTGTGCGTGGTATCTACCTTCCACTCTCCACCTTCCAGGTGGTTCGCCAACTGGTCGGAGAAGGGCGTCTGCGCTCCGTAGCGAAGGGTGCTGTCGTAGCTGGTGGCCACGGCCATGAAATCGTTTGGTTCGGCGTCGGCGCTCAGCGTAATCTGCGCCCAACTCGCGGTCAGCGGAACGCTGCCGTCCTGCTGCAACTTCGCGACATCTACCAGCCGCGTTTCCTGCGGCGCGAGATGCAGAACGGGCAGGCTAAAGCGGCCGTCTTGAAACTGATTTCTCCAGTGAAGGTCAGCCTGCACGTCCAGCGGCTTGCGCGTCGTATTGCGCACCAGGAACATCGGCTGCAGAACAGCCTTGCCCGGCAGCGCCAGCAAAGGATCAGGCTGACTGAGCGCAAGCATGGGAGCCCGGGTGATCCACTTTCCGCTGTCCACGAAATCCATCTGCGCGCGGGCCAGACTCGGATTGCGCTCGAACATCTTCATGGTGGCGGAGAAGCCTGACTTTAGGTCGAAGAGAACATGGGCCGCGTCGAGGAACCCGGCATCCTCGTTCATGACGATTCGGATGCCACCATACTTCGCGATAGAGCCAGCCTGGGCAACAAGGCCGCCGACGGAGAGACGCTGAGTTGCGCCCGCCATCAACTGCAAGGGCTGCGCAACAAGCTTTCCGTTCGCATCGTACAGTTCCAGCGTTCCACTAATGGCATGATCCGCCTGATTGCTCAGGATGAGGTAGTCCCGCACTGTACTGTTGGGAAACCACCAAATTCCTTCCTCGGTCCCTGAATGCCAGTTGTGAGCCGGGGAGGACGCATCCAGGTGATACATGATCGGCTGACCGGTCACATGAACCATCACCGAGGCGTAGAGATTCCTCATGGATTTGGAGTGATAGCGCATGACCACGGAGCCATAGGCGCCAGCCTGCCCCGGCAAACCCGAATGTACCGCCATCAGCGCATCCATCAGGCTTACGGAGCGAACCTCACCAGGCAGAAGCGTAACGGGTTGCAGAGCAGTCTCGGACCCGTCGGCGGTTCGCACCGCAGCATTCACCGTCAGCGATTCGGAAGCCAGGTTGTTACGCAATTGGAGATCGGTGTGCCACCCCGGCTCTGTAGTCCAGTAAGGCGCAGTCTGCTCGTAGTCGCGCGTAGGTACTGTATGCGTGGTTGGTAGCGTTGCGACCGGCTGTTGAGAAGCGGCGGCAGAGAACGCTAGCAAAAGAAGCGGGCCAGTAAACCTCAGCATAGGAAGGCTCCTGCAATGCAGGGAAAACTACACCCGCGTTTGTGGAAAAAGCAAGTTAACAGAGCGGACACCTTCTTTTGTTGACACTGCGCACTCCCAACTCCTGCAACATCCGCCCCTCAGCATCTGGCTTGCGCGTGTCTGATGCCGCTGTGCTACTCTCCGCCCATGCCCCACCTGAGCCTAACCGCCGCCTCCGTCGCCGCCGTCATCATCGCCATCTCCTTCGCCGCCGGCCTCAACCTCTACGCCACCGTAGCCTCGCTCGGCCTCATGGCCCGCCTCCATTGGGTCCCGCTCCCCCCCGGCCTCGAGTCCCTCGCCAACCCCTGGATCATCGCCGCCGCCTCTGCCCTCTTCGCCCTCGAGTTCGTCGCCGACAAAATCCCCGGCTTCGACCTCCTCTCTGAGCGCCCCACAGATGCGGTGCGCTGCATTG
>CALMAV010000547.1:0-9279 GCA_937859895.1 uncultured Bryobacterales bacterium
GTAGCCGGCATGTTCGATATATTCAGCCAGATACTGGGCATTCAGGTAATTGAGGAGCCTGGCGTCCCCGGGTGGGATCCGGCGGTAAAGTATTACCGCGTGCAGGATGGTGGCTCAGGCGAGCTGCTGGGCGGCTTTTACTCTGATTGGTTTCCACGGGAGAACAAGCGCGGCGGTGCCTGGATGGATTCACTCGTCACCGGAGACCCTGGCGCCGGACTCCCGCACGTTGGCCTAATCTGCGGCAATCTGACGCCGCCAGTGGGAGACAATCCGTCCTTGTTGACGTTCCGCGAAGTGGAGACTATTTTCCATGAATTCGGTCACTTGCTCCATCACGTACTAAGCCGAGTGCCGGTGCGCAGCCTTTCCGGTACCAACGTGCCGTGGGACTTCGTGGAACTGCCGTCCCAGATCATGGAGAACTGGTGCAACGAGCGAGAGTCACTCAACATGTTTGCCCGGCACTATCAAACGGGCGAGGCCATTCCGGAAGAACTCTTCTCAAAAATGAAGCGTGCGCAGACCTTCCGGAGTGCGAATGGGCAGATGCGGCAGCTAGGGTTCAGCATGATGGACCTGGCGCTGCATCGGCAGTTCACGGGCAACACGGGCGAAGAGGCGATGGCTTTTGCGCGTGACATTCTGCGTGCTTACTCGCCGGCGCCGCTGCCCGATGACTATGGAATGGCGGCCAGCTTTACCCATCTATTTGCAAGCCCGGTTGCGTATGGCGCTGGTTACTACTCGTACAAGTGGGCTGAGGTGCTGGATGCAGACGCGTTTACCCGGTTCCGCAAAGAAGGCATCTTCAATGCTCGAACTGGAAGCGCTTATCGGAAGAACGTCCTGGAGAGTGGCGACAGCGATGATCCGATGAACTTGTACCGAGGTTTCATGGGCCGTGATCCAGACGCGAGCGCTTTGCTGGAACGTCTCGGACTGACGACGGCATAAAATCTAAACCATGGGTCCACAGGAAAAGATGGACTCGGAGTCCGCAAGCCTGGAGCAGCGTTTCGCTGAAGCACAGGCGCGTATCTCCGAACTACAAAGTGCTCTGGAGAACAGGGAGGCAGGGGAGCAACGGGCCAAGCGGACCTCCGAACTAAATCTGGAGAAAGCGCAGTCAGCGCAACGGGACTGCGAAGCATTCTCTTATGCCATTGGTCACGATCTCAAGCAGCCTTTGCGAAGCATTCTGACCAATGCGCAGCTGCTGGAACGGCGACACTCCGACATAGGGCAGGTGAAGGAGTTTGCTTCGTACATCGTTGATGGGGCAAACGAGATCAATCTGCTGGTAGATAGCCTTGTTCGCTATTTCCGTGCGGGGTCTTCTCTCCGGCGTAGCGAGCTCAGCTTAAAGTTACCCCTTGATCTTGCTACATACAAGGTCCAATCGCTGCTCAAGGAAAGCGGAGCGTCGTTAACGATACACGACTTACCCACCGCCAACATCGACGAAGGCCAGTTCACGGCCGTGTTCGAACAACTGCTGACCAACGCCATGCGATACCGCAAGGAAGGCCAAGTGCCAGAGGTGCACGTCAGCGCCGAAGAGGACAGCGCCGAGTGGATCGTATCTGTAGCAGATAACGGGCAAGGAATCGAAGCCCAGTATCACGATCAGGTATTCGAACCGTTGAAGCGACTGCACAGCAAGCAGTATCCGGGCGTGGGCCTCGGCCTGTCGATTTGCCGGAAAATCGTCGGTGCCCATGGCGGCAAGATCTGGGTGGAGAGCGATGGCGAGCACGGCTCCGAGTTCAAATTTACTGTTCCGATGTAGCTGCCGAGATTAAGGACCCATCGTGCTGTTCGCTACCCAGAGCCATCTATTATTTGGGCAGAGACTCCATTAGATCCGCGACGGCTTTACAAATTGGTTTCAGGTCAAAACCCGGCGCTAGGGCCTCGTCGTTGAAGCTGTCAGCCAGTTCGTCTAGACCGAATAGGGCTCGCGGGAACCGCGGGTAGAGTACCTGGCCAAGAAGCCTCTGCGCCGCCTCCGCACTGGCACGAGCCGATAGCCCAAATGTTGTTTTCACGTAAGCGCTCAGGCGTGCCGTGATTGAAGTCGACAAGAAGAGCATCGTGCTTGTCAGAAGACTCAAACAGTGCCGCTTAAAAATTTAATTGGGGATTGTCCGTAAAGGACAACCGCCCCACAAAGGCCTTATCCTCAAAATGAATGAGGCCTTGCATTTTCTTTCGCTCGCTGGGCTGGGCTGCATTCCAGGTGACAACCCACAGGCTCTCAGGTCGTTGTGGAGCCGCTTGTCCAACTTGGCCCCAAAGCGCTGTTCCGCTGACATCCCTCGTAGCAAGGGCGTACAAGGGCCAACTACCGTCAGTAGCATCATTAACGACAATGTTCTGAAACAGATCATCATCTTACTCATCCGGAATCACCCGGAGGCGAGCCCGTCTGCCTTGCTCCTATGCCTTGAATTGTAACTGCATCCGTACTTAACCCAGGAGCTAAGCGACGTGTTTGTTCACTTGAGCTATGGAAGCGAGTCGCGAAAACCGAGCCCTGGCGAGATCGCGCATTTGGCGCGGATTGATGACTCGGATCTTCCGCGGTAACAGCATTCACCCACGTCCGGTACACTCTCCGAAGCGGGCAAGTGATTTACGGTCGGGTTTACTATACGCCCCATACGACGCATATCGTAGCGATCTCACAGTCAACTCGCCACTTGCACGCTGATCGCTTGTGTAGGACAGGCGTCTACAGCTTGTTGGATCAAGCCCAACTCCGTCTCAGTACTCTCAAACGTGTATTGAGTCCCCTGCGACTTACCATTAGCGTCGGCCAGCTCGACATAGGCTTCCTGGTCGATCTGGAACAGCTTCGGTTGGACGCCAACGCACGCGGCTGCAAGAATACAAGCGGATGGATCGATTCGCACAGTGACCTTCGGCATAAGTGTCCTTATCTTGCCACGCCATGAAGCTCCGTAGACAGGCAAGCTATTGCGGAGCATGTGGAGCGTTGCTGCAATGGCTGCGGTTATTGGCCGCACCTTCACTTTCTCCCTGCGTACCATTGAGCTTGAAACTCAGTCTTTTTGCTTTACTGTTCGTCGGCTTGCCCTTTGATGTGTTTGCCCAGGACCTGGCGGTTACAAGTGTAAGAGTTTACCCAACTCCTGAGGCGCAACCCACAGACGGAGCGACCGTCCTGATTCATGCGGGGAAGATTGCCAGTGTTGGCCAGAACGTTCGCATACCGGCGGGTACGCCGGCACTCACTTGCCCCAAATGTGTAGCCTTTGCAGGCTTCTGGAACTGTCATGTTCACTTCACAGAACCCAAGTGGAATGACGCAGCCCATCAGCCCTCGGACAAACTCACCAGGCAACTGCAGCAAATGCTCACCCACTCCGGTTTTACAACCGTAGTCGACACATCTTCAGACCCTAACAACACCGTTGCTCTGCGCCAGCGGATCGAAAGCGGCCAGGCGAAAGGCCCGCGGATCTATACAGCAGGAGCGGCTCTCTATCCACCAAGCGCCATTCCGTTCTATCTTCAGGATCTCCCGCCGAAGGTTCTCGCGCATCTGCCGCAACCTGGCAGCCCAGGAGAAGCTGCCGCTGCCGTAAGAAGCAATATCGCTGCAGGTTCAGACATCGTGAAACTCTTCACGGGTTCCTATGTTGCTCACGATCGCGTTGTTGCCATGCCACTGCCCATCGCTCAAGCTGCAGTAAATGCAGGGCATCAAAACGGGCAACTCGTGTTTGCCCACCCGTCAAACCTCCAAAGGGTTCGCGTCGCAATGCGGAGTGGCGTAGATGTGCTGGCTCACGCTCCCGATACAGTCGGGGGCGTAGATACGGATCTGCTCCGGCAGCTGATCGCCCACGGTATGGCCCTGGTGCCTACGCTCAAACTCTTCTCAGGGGAGTCGGACATCGTACGCATTCGTGAGATCGTCTTTGAGTTTCATCGCCTTGGTGGACAGCTTATGTTCGGCACTGACACCGGCTTTTTGACCGACTACGATATGGCGGACGAGTACCGTCAACTTTCTCTTGCCGGGCTCACGTACCGTGACTTACTCGCCATGTTAACGACAGCCCCTGCAGCACGCTTCAAGGTTGCTGATGGCAAAGGACGCATCATGCCAGGGATGGACGGCGACTTGACTGTACTTCAGGCCGACCCATCAGTAAATGGTGTTGCAGCATTTTCCCACGTCCAGTACACTATCCGAAGCGGGCGAATCATTTACCGTGCGCCTTAGCGATACATACAGATTATTCAAGCGCTATTCGCCAGAACCTTTAGTTGCTGGATAATTAAAGCCGAGAAGAAGGTGCTGTAGAAGAGGCATGATTGAAATGTTGAAGTTACATTCCGCCTACACGACCGTCCTATTAGCGCTGATACACACCTTCGGCATGTCGGCTCAAAGCCTCGACGACTTGACGAGCAAGGGTATAACGGAACGTACGGAAGCCAGCTGCAAGACTGTCTCTAACACATTCAAGCAGTTCCTGAGTAATCGAGGCCTGAAACCTGCGTTAGATTACTCGGGGAGAATCGAAGCGTGGAAGTGCAGCTCAACAGCTACCTGCATTATGTTTAAGAATGCTCGACCACGCACTGCTACTGGCAAACCTCTTAACCGTGGCGACGTCGTTCGAAACTACCTCCAAGATCCGAGTGGTGCTGACTTCAAACCGAAGAATTTGACACACGGGTAGTGGGCAGTTCCGGATCTTAACTTTATGATGGGCGCCTCGCTCCGGCTAGAGCAAAAGTCTCCAGGGTGCTCTGTATCGTTGCTGATGGGTTTCGGCTTGGGAGGAACCGAGTTCTTAGGGATCCTACCGTATGATCTTTATACTTGGCCCATTCCTCCTGATAATGGACGATTACAAAGGGAGTACATGGCGGCAATGGTCAAGGAACTACCGCGTTAACCAGGGCGGTGCATATGGACCTTTGGTGGTGCTTTTAAACCATTACCTCTAAAACAGAAAGGCTCGCAAAGGCTTAGTTAAGCACAGCTTTGGTGAAAGTTAAGTTTGGCCCTTGACGTGTATGTAGTCATTTCGCGATGACACGGTTACTTTCCATCTGTGCCGCAACCCTTTTGCTGGGGGCAACGGTGCGGCTGCATGGGCAAAACTATCCCCAATACCCGCCGGTGCAGTCAGCGCCCTATCCTCCGGCAAACAATGGAGCTCCGTACGGGGCTCCATATGGAAATGGAAGTGGACAAACTGATGGCGAAGAGTTAGCCGATGGGCAGCACGGGGCGGCTCGTGTGAGCTTGATGTACGGCGATGTCAACCTGCAACGAGGCGAAGGTTCGCAGTTGGTCGCAGCGGTCCCTAATGCACCTCTGCTGACGCATGATCGTTTACAAACCGGGCAGGTGTCTTCGGCTGAAGTACAGCTGGACGGCTCCAATCTGTTTCGGTTGGCCCAAAACACGGATATTGGTTTTGCCGATCCTCAATATGGACGGGCACAGATTCAGCTGGGGACGGGAACGGTTCTATATCGAATGCTGCGTCCGTCTTCCATGCAGGTTGAGATTGATACGCCGAGTATTGGGGTGAGCCCGGTTGGGCCAGCTGACTTGCGCATCGAGATCCTGGGCGATGGTACGACACGAGTGACCATCCGGTCAGGAACGGCCGAGATGTACGGTCCGCAAGGCTCGCAGCGGTTGGAAGGGCAGCGCTCGGTGCTGGTCCGGGGTGACAGTAGCAACCCTGAATTTCAAGATGCTCCAATGCCCCAGCTTGACGTGTTGGATAACTGGAGTGCGCAGCGGGACCAGCAGCTCCTGGCGTCTCCGAGCTATCAGTACACGGGCGGTGATGTGGCAGGCGGACAGGATCTGGATGCCAATGGAAGCTGGGTACCGTCCACCGAGTATGGTCAGGTTTGGGAACCCACGGCTACTCCGGCCGGCTGGGCTCCATACAGCGAAGGGCAGTGGGTGTATGAGCCGTACTACGGTTGGACTTGGGTGGATGCTGCGCCTTGGGGATGGGCTCCGTACCACTATGGGCGCTGGTTCCTGAATGGTGGGCGTCGCTGGTGTTGGTGGCCGGGCGGGGGATTCGGAGCGCGGCATTTATGGGCGCCCGCGTTCGTCGGCTTTTTTGGATTCGGTGGTGGCGGATTAGGCTGGGTCGCGCTGGCTCCACACGAGGGGTTCCATCCGTGGTGGGGCGGCGGTGGCTGGCGTGGGGGTGCTTACGGAGGCTACGGTCGCGGGTTCGTTGGCGGTTCTGTGTTGAGTTCCTATCGGAACGCCGCATTTCACGGTGGAATTATCACGGCCAGCGTGGGCTCATTTGGCGGACCTAGAGCTCGGTACAACTTCGGATCAGGCGACGCGCTTAGGGGCGTAACTCTGATTGCTGGACGGTTGCCGGTAGCTCCAAACTCTTCGGCTTACCGGTTCAGTGATCGGCAGGCAATCGCGAATCCACGGCTGTCCGCAGTGGCCGGGCAACGCTTCTTCCAGCGAGGCCAGGCTTCTTCCAACTTTGGAGGTAGCTATCGCCCGCAGCCGAATGGGAGATCTGTTGTATCAGCCCCTCAGTATCGGCAGGCTCCGGCCCAGACCGGCTGGCAGCACTTCGGCGACCCTAGAGCGGCGGCGGCGTACCGGCAGGGATACTCCGGCAGTACCGGAGCAGGTAGCGAAGGCGGCTGGCATCAGTTTGGACGGCCAGAACGAACAGGGCCAGGTGGCCAGAGCCAATATGGAGGGTCAGGGCAGAATCGTTACGGGGCACCGCCCCAGCAACGAACATTCGGTAATCCGGCGGGAGGTTCGCAATATAGATACCAACCTGCTCCGCAGCAGCGTTATCAGGCACCGCCGCAGCAGCCGCGTTATGAGGCACAGCCGCAGCAACCGCATTATCAGGCTTCGCCCCAACAGCCGCGTTATCAGGCACCGCCTGAACAGCACTATGGAGCACCCTCGCAGCAGTACAGTAACGGGAGTTACAGTGGTCAAAGGGGAGGGAACTCAGGCGGGGGACACGCGGAGAGCCATGGGCAATCATCGTCTGGCGGCGGCCATGAGGGGCATCATCGATAGACGATCTTGGCCCACAGAAGTGCTTATCGCGCCCGTTCCCAGATATCGCCCGGGCGAAGTGCCTGCCCATGCAGGCCGGTTATGGTTTGTAAGCGCAGTGCTGCCTCAAACCGCTGGGCCGGCTCCTCATAGGGTTCGTTCGTAAGAGGGAAAGTGCCCCAGTGAATTCCCAAAATAGTCTTCGCGCCGCAGTCCTGAGCAATTTGTACCGTTTCCTCTGGCTCGGCGTGCTGGGTCTTCATGAACCAGCGTGGCGCATAAGCTCCGATGGGAAGGACAGCCACCAGCGGAGGCCCGAAGCGAGCGCTAATCTCTCGAAAAATCGCGCGGTCGCGATAGGCGGTATCGCCGGCACAGTAGACCGTGCCCGCCGGTGTTTGTAAGACGAAGCCGCCCCAGAGGGCCATACGGTAGTCACCGAGGTTGCGGGATGACCAGTGGTAAGAAGGTACCACCGTCCCTCTGATCTCGTTCGCCAAAGAGAAGGTCTGCCACCAGTCACCGGTCATAGGTTCGATTGAAGGCAGCGACCTCTGGATCACCGTGTCATTCCCGAGCGGCGTAAGAAAAAGCGGAGTGTGCGCTGTCGTTAGCGCCTGAAGCGTCGCAATGTCTAAGTGGTCGTAATGATTGTGCGTCAGCAGAACCACATGGATGGGTGGCAAATCGGCAAAGGCGACCGCGGGAGCATTTCGCCGGCGTAGACCGGCCCAAGAGAAGGGACTTGCTCGGTCGGACCAGACAGGGTCGACCAACAGATTAGTTCCATCCACCTGAATGAGCAGAGACGCGTGTCCAACGAAGGTAATGCGAAGACCCTGAACACTGCGGTCCGGCTTCAAACCTGAGCGTGCCGGAACAATCTTCGGCCAACGGCTAGCTTTGTCCTTCAGCTTCCAGCGGAGCAAATCCCTGAAGCTTTTATCTGTTGACGGCAGACCGGGATGGAAAAAGCGCTGACCATCGAAATGATCCGATACCGGTCCGTGATAGTAGCGCTTTGCCATGCTCCTCTCTCATTTGAGCGCATGTCCCTCCATGATCTACGAAAGGTCAAGCTTTCCCTTGCTCCGGTGATGTGGCCTGAAGCTGGTAGACTGCTCAGCCGGGTGTACGGACGCCTAGAACAGTATCGAGTAGTGCTTTAGTCTCGACAATGGTTGCAAACTCGCCATTAAGATCGCTGAGAGCTGAGAAGTGAACATCCGAAGCTGCTCTCTTTCGCCCATCGAGGCCGATTTGATCGAAGGTCGCCGTGGCGTCTGCAACCACGTAGGCGTGAAAGCCCAAATTTCCAGCCATACGCGTCGTAGTGGAGACACAATGCTGGGTCGTCAAACCGACTATCGCAAGTGTGTCGATTCCGGCGGCTCGTAGATCCTGCTCAAGCCTGGTTCCAATGAAAGCGCTATTTACAGTCTTGTGATAAACAGGCTCATCTCCGTGCGGGACCGCTTCGGATTTGGGTGCATTGCCCGGCGTTCCCGGTATAAAGTTTCCGAGTGGGGACGAGGAATCATGATGCACGTGAACTACCGGGCGTCCGGTATGTCGCCATGCTGCAAGAAGGCGGCCTATGTTCCCTTCAGCCTGCGGGTTGTTGCGCGGGCCCCAGCTCGGATGCGAGAACCCCTGTTGTACATCAATGACCAGAAGTGCCGCATAGGTATCGAACGTGTCCAAGATCTCCTCCGGGAATAGCGAATAGCGTTACCAACCCCACTATCTCGCGAATAGCCATGGCAGAAACGCCGTTTTTCGACAGGATTCTGCCATACTGACGGCCGGGGCTCTTTGACACGAAACATCGTTTTTCTGGTCGCACCACCGTTCGAACTGCTTGATTTGGCCGGTCCCTACTCTGTTTTTGCCGAGGCAAATTCCGCCGGCGGAACAAGCGGGTACGCTCTCCACGTCATTTCTACGACTCAAGAGGAGCCACTTAAGAGCACCGCAGGTCTTGCATTGGCTCCCCAATGCCACTATCAGGATTTTAGAAGGCCTATTGATACGCTCCTGGTGGTTGGCGGGCGCGGAGCCATGTGGCCGTACAACGAGGCTGTTCTCCAATGGATCCGGACAAGGCAGGGGCAAATTCGTCGGCTCGGTTCGGTGTGTACGGGAGCCTTTTTGCTTGCTGCGACAGGGCTTCTCGACGGGCGAAAGGCCACCACCCATTGGCAATGTTG
>CALMAV010000547.1:9289-10714 GCA_937859895.1 uncultured Bryobacterales bacterium
CGTGAAGAGAGATCCCATCTTTGTAAAAGACGGCTCCTTTTATAGCAGCGCGGGCGTTACGGCCGGCATCGATCTCGCTTTGGCGTTGGTGGAGGAAGACCTCGGGGTTCAAATTGCCAGTTTGGTGGCGCGGGTGCTCGTGCTTTATCTCCGGCGGCCAGGAGGCCAGGCGCAATTTAGCGATCTAATTTCGGAAAGTGGCACGGGTACAGATGAAGCACTGCGAGGGCTGCCTGCCTGGGTGAGAGGGAAATTGGCGCAGGATCTTTCTGTTGGCTCGCTCGCTCGGCAAGTTGCGATGAGTCCTCGAACGTTCGTAAGGCGTTTTGCCGCTGAGTTCCATCAGACACCAGCCTCCTGGGTGCGGAAGATGCGGGCAGAGGGAGCCAAAACAATGCTAGACGAGCCCGGCTCCCCGCTTTCTCTGGTGGCAAAGCGATGTGGTTTCAGAAACGCTGCCGCTCTGAGGAATGAATTTGTGCGTCACTTTGGCACTACGCCAAAGGAATATCGAATGAGACTTTGTTCCTAGGCAGCTTCACGGCGCTGGAGCGACATGCTAGCCAGTAACATCCGGGCCGGGCACGTACTGGGTGACATAGGCGGCTATTTCTGCGGGTGAGGCTTCAAGAGATCCCAAGGGAAGCGAAAGGGTACCGAAGCCCATCCCCTGATTGAGCTGTTTAAGCCGACGTTGAAGCGGGGGCAGGCGAGAGAGTATCTGGTCTGGGCTCTCCAGGTAGAGACACAAGAATGGCTGTCGGTGCACGTGAACGATAGCAGCGGCCCGAATCTCGTGCCAGCCAATGAGCCCCATTGAGGACCGCAGGCAATGTATACCTTCGCGATTGATCCAATACTGCGGTCGCGTGTCGAACAGGCGCTGCAGACCAATGACAAGAACCGCAACTAGAAAAAGCAGACCGATTACTGCAACGCTCTTATCTATCATTGATCGCCCATTGGCAAGTAAGAATAGACATGCCGCCATGCAAGGAGGAATGGCGAGAAGCCGAAAGAGAATAAATCGCCGTCGAAGTGTGAGGACGATTCCTTGTTGGCTGGACTCGTTAGGTGTCAACTCTTATTTCATCAAGACGATCAATGGGCTGGTTAAGGGGTCGTCGATGTCTGGACATCAGAGTGGTAAGAAGCACCGAATCCATCAGAAGAATCATGCAAGGATGTAAGAAGAAATAACACAAGTTTACATAATATACGTTATCGGCCTTTAGATCAAATCGGCATGCGGCTCATGATCTTCACCCGCTTCCGCCAAACTCTCTATGGGAGACTAGCTGCTAAATAGTGCCACACTAACCTAAAAGAGAGTACCGGCAGATGCAGCAAGATCCCCAAGTCCCTGGAAGGCAGACTTCACTGACCAAACCCGACTCTAGTTTCCCGGCCGAAGACATCGACCCG
>CALMAV010000547.1:10724-11400 GCA_937859895.1 uncultured Bryobacterales bacterium
AGTCCACGATTTGATCGGACGTGTTGCCGACAAATGGACGATGCTGATCCTGGAAGTTCTAGTCGAAAATGGAGAGCTTCGATTTACTCGCGTCAGCGAACTGGTACCCGGCATCAGCCAGAAGATGCTCACTCAGACGCTGCGCCAGATGGAACGGGACGGTCTGCTGGTTCGGACGGTGCATCCCGTTGTGCCTCCGAAGGTGGAGTATAAACTGACTGATCTTGGATCAAGCTTAGGGGCGGCTTTCTGTGGAGTATGGGTTTGGGCCGAAGCAAATCTCGAACGCATTGAGAAAGCACGCAAGACGTTCGATGAGAAGGCAAAACGGAGCGCAACGTAAACCTCCGCCTCTACCAACCCGAACTTTACTGATTGAAGGACAAAGCGGCTTTAGCCCGTCCTCACTCACCCCATCGCGCCCTGCTGATCCAGCCACATAAAAAAACCAATCAGCGTCTTGCCGTCAATCATCTTTCCGGCGCGAATCTCGTCGTGCAGCTCTTGCCGGGTAAACCAGCGCAACTCAATCCGTTCATCATCCATCGGTTGAGCCTCGCCGGCAGCCAGTCCCGTCGCCAGAAACAGCGTCATGCGTTCGTCCACATAGCCGGGAGTAGGAAAGTAGGAGACTAACTCCTTCCACTCCGCAGCCGCGTACCCAGTCTCCTCATGC
>CALMAV010000548.1:0-10544 GCA_937859895.1 uncultured Bryobacterales bacterium
GTGCGTGCATTGAAATACCAGAATCGGGTACACGGAGTGCGGTCGAAGCAAGATCTCCGGGTTAGCCGTAAACCATTCGCGTACCCAGCCGCGCATCGCTGTTTGCATGGTTTTAGAGACAGTTGAGTAAGTCGGGAAGTAGGCAGCGGTTCGTTCTTTGGGAGCAGACTCCCACGCTTTCAGATCTACCGGCTTCGGCGCGACCGGTTTCTCCCCTCCCTCCACAACAACTGGCTCTGCTTTTTCGTTCCTGCTTTTCATCTCGATAAGAGCGCCCATGTAAACCTCCAAGGTGGTAATTTGCACATCGCACATGCAGCAGTGTCAGCTGTGGGTTGCTTCCGAATTTCTCTCGGGAGCGATTCATACGTAGCATGTAAGATTCTCCTGAGTGCCCGGCAAAAACTACTTGGAGTAGGCCTGAAGTTCTGCTAAACCGTTCAAATTAAGCCTTCTAACGTTTTTTGAGAAATAATTGTAAGTGCTGTGACTCTCTTTTCAGGTAGTGCCTGATACCGATTAGCTGATCGTTGTCAAGCAAATTGTTCATCGGTTCGGACCTCCAAGTTTGTAATCTCCTGGCCGTTTGTGCATCAAGAGAGCCTAAAGGTGATATCTTGGAGCTTAGGTGAGCTGTAGTCTGATCCAGCAGCCTTCCTAAGTCGATTTGAGACTCATAGCGTTCTCCTCCCTTGCTATCGAAGCGAATGCCTTCCAGGCGTTCCGAATTCCTCTCGCCTTCACAACCTGCTGATGAAGTCTTCCATCCAAATCACGCGCGGTATTGAATCGTTGTATGGCACCAGAGATGAAAACATTCAGCTTTTGGAGCAGGAGCTGACGATACGTACACAGTTGCTGGACGGCGATACGCTGCAATTAGAGGGCGAAGAGACGCAGGTTCGCCGGGCGGAACGGATTCTCCAGGACTACGCCGATCTTGTTAAGGACGGGCACGCTCTAAACAGCGGTGACCTGCATAGCTTTATGCGGGTTCTGACAGCCGACCCGAATGTATCACTCCGCAGGCTGGTGGAGAGCGGGAAGTCGCGCAGCTTCGGCAAGAAGGTACTGACGCCCAAGACCGTGAATCAGCGCCGCTACGTGGATGCGATTGAAAATCATGATCTTACGTTTGGAATTGGGCCTGCTGGTACCGGAAAGACCTACCTGGCAGTGGCAATGGCAGTCTCAGCGCTGCTGAATAAGCAGGTGAATCGAATCATCCTGACCCGACCGGCGGTGGAAGCCGGCGAGCACTTGGGCTTTCTTCCCGGCACACTGAAAGAGAAGATTGACCCGTACCTCCGTCCGCTCTACGACGCGCTGTTTGAGATGATCGACGCCGAAAAGGTGGAGAAGCTGATTGAGCGCAATACCATTGAGATTGCTCCACTTGCATTCATGCGGGGGCGCACGCTGAACGACTGCTTCATTATTCTGGACGAGGCCCAGAATACGACGGCCGAGCAGATGAAGATGATTTTGACTCGGCAGGGCTTCAATTCCAAGATGGTGGTGACCGGCGACCAGACGCAGATCGATCTGCCAAACGGCAAGAAGAGCGGATTGCTGAATGCCGTGGAAGTGCTAAGAGGCGTGGAAGGAATTGCCTTTATTCTTTTTGAGGACAGAGATGTGGTCCGTCACGTGCTGGTGCAGCGCATTGTGCGCGCATATGACCGCTATAACGAAACAATTGGTGCCGGCAGACAGCTTCCACTGAAGCTGAACAGCAGCACCTCTCCCGAAATCCCGAACCCGGCAAGTAGCGCCGAAGCGACACCTGCTTACCCCTCTGTTGCTTAAAATCTTTTATGTCACCTGGTGACAGTACCCTGCTCTTTCGAGCCCTTCCTACTTCATTGCAGTTTCCCCAAAACGATCAGCAGACCTTGGCTGAATACACATCCGCTCTTTCAAGCACGATTGCAGGGGACAGGCCGTTTACCTGTCTCATTACTAACAACCGGACTTTGCGGAAGTTAAATCGTGAGTTTCTCGGGCATGACTATCCCACTGATGTTCTTTCTTTCCCATCGGGAAGCGAGGATTCGCTAGGCGACGTTGCTATCTCAATCGAGTGCGCAGAGGCGCAAGCCGGTGAGTATGGGCATACGCGACTGGAAGAAGTGCGTATTCTCATGTTGCATGGTTTGCTGCATCTAGTTGGTTATGATCACGAGACTGACCGGGGAAAAATGGCGCGTGCCGAGCGCAAGTGGCGAAAGCACTTTCATCTGCCTAGCAGCTTGATTGCGCGAACCAGGATGGCCAAGACTAAGCTTGGGCAAACAGCCGTCGCCCACAGCAAGACCCCGGAAGCTGAGACGGTACGAGCCAAGCCGGCAGCGCGGCGGAGGCTGGCCTAATGGCGATGCTGTGCCTGGGGATTGCACTGGCGTTTACTGTTCTGCTGGCATTTGTGTCGCTTGTGCAGTTGCTGTATCTGGAGTCGCTGCGACTGATACGCCGGGAAGTGCCAGCGCTTGAATTTTTTCGCGAGACCTTAATGAACAAAGTGGGCCTGGAGCCAGAGACAGGCTCCATGGCGTTCTCACTGGTTAAGCATAGTCTCTTATTTTTGCTGGGCGTGTTTTACTTGTGTGCGCTCGTGCGGCCAGGTGTACCGAACTGGCAGAGCTGTCTGGAAGCCATTGCGTGTGCCTTCCTGGCCATGCTGGTGGCTACTTATCTGCTGCCCTTGTTCCTGTTTCGCCGCACCAGCGGTCTCTGGTTACATGCTCTGATTGGACCAATCCGAATCTTAGGGCTCGTGGGGCGGCCACTAGCCAAGCTCGTCCACGGCTTTGAATCGCTCTTGCACCTGGATCGGGAAGGGCGAGGCGAACCAGCCTCTGCGGACTCGGTTGAGAACGTGGAAGCCTTCATTACTGCCGGGGCCGAAGAAGGAATCCTGGAGGAAGAGGATCGCCGGCTAATCCATTCAGTGGTTGCCTTTGGTGATAAGAGCGTCCGCGAAGTGATGACAGCGCGGCCTAACATTGTCGCGATCTCGGTGGGCAAGTCGCTGGAAGATCTACGGCAACTGGTGTTGCATGAGCAGTATTCGCGCATTCCGGTCTACAAGGACACAATCGATAACATCATTGGCTTTGTCCATGTCCGTGACATGTTCGAGCTCGATCCGGAAGTTCGCCAGGCCAAGCCGCTGATGGAGCTTATTCGCCCGGTGCCGCTGGTTCCTGAGACCAAGCCGACAAGCGCTCTACTCCGCGAAATGCAGCATGATGGGTCGCACGTGGTGGTTGTGGTGGATGAGTACGGCAACACGGCAGGCCTGGCAACGATGGAGGATCTAGTGGAAGAGATCCTCGGCGAGATTCGTGACGAACATGAGCCGGAAATGGACGTCAGACAGGAGGCCGATCAGGTGTACGTCGCTTCCGGCAGTCTGGATCTGGACAGGCTGCATGACTTGCTGGGCTTCCGCCCGGAGGATGATACTGAGTCGACGACCGTGGGCGGGCTGCTATCGGAATGGCTTGGTATCGTTCCGCAGGCGGGCGAAGTGGTGGAGCGCGGCGGCATTCGGATTGAGGTTCTGAGTGGCAACGAACGCAGGGTAGAAGAGGTTCGATTGTCGCGGGTCCCTAAGGCTTTTCCGGTCGGGGCAAGCGTTTAGTGGCCGGCAACTTTCGTTCCGGATTCGTATCAATCGCGGGTCGGCCTAATGCTGGGAAATCTACTTTGCTCAACGCGCTAGTTGGCGAGAAGGTGGCCATTACAGCAGCGCAGGCACAGACAACGCGCACTACACTGCAAGGAGTTTTGACCACTCCAGATGCGCAGGTGGTGTTTGTAGACACCCCCGGCATACATAAGTCGGATACCCTGTTCAATCGGCGCATGATGGAATCTGTGCGCGGAGCGTTGGTGGATCGCGACCTGATCCTGTACGTCGTGGACGGGACGCGAAAGCCGGTGGAAGAAGACGAGCATGCGCTGAGTGCCATTAACAAAGAGGCAAAGGCGTTCCTGGTGCTCAATAAGATTGATCGCCTGGAGGACAAGCGCTTATTGCTGCCGTTGATTGAAAGCTATGCTGCGCTGTTTCCTTTTGCGGATACTGTGCCCGTGTCTGCACGGACGAAAGACGGCATAGATCATCTGCGTCGCCTGATCATCGAGAGCCTGCCGGAGGGCGCGGCGCTCTATCCGAATGACTACTTGACTGATCAACCGGTGAAGTTTATGGCGGCTGAGATCATTCGCGAGCAGATCTTGCGGAACACGCATGAGGAAGTGCCGCATGCCTCAGCCATTCTGATTGAGCAGTGGGAAGAGAAGAAGAGTCTGACCAGGATTGCTGCAACGATTCATGTGGAGCGGCCGGGGCAGAAAGTGATCCTTATCGGAAAGGACGGCGGATCGCTCAAGAAGATCGGTACCGCAGCGCGAATGGAGTTGGAACGGCTTACCGGGCGCAAAGTATTCTTATCGCTTTTCGTGAAGGTGAAGCCGGGGTGGCGGGAAGACCCGGCCTTCTTAAACACGATTGACTGGCGCGCGATGATAGGAACGGATCAAGAAAAATGAGACGCTTTGCTCCGGCCCTAATCGGGCTCTGTTTGTCGATCGGCAGCGCGCTGGGTGCGGCGGAAAAGCCGGGTAACGATGATCGCATTTCTGATCAGGTTCGTATGCGGCTGGCGACCGACCCGGATGTGAAGGGCGGGGCATTGGATGTGGTTGTCAAGGATGGCGCGGTGATTCTGAAAGGTCGTGTCGATTCCGATCGCGGCAAGGAAAAAGCGACCAAGCTGGCAAAGAAGATCAAAGGCGTAAAGTCAGTAGACAATGAGCTGTCAGTTGGTCCGCCGAACGTGTAGGTCGCTCGGAGCCGCTTTCGCGGTTCTGCTTTGCGTGGTACTGGTTTGCAATCGGGCCGCTGGTCAAACCACGCAGGGTGAGAAGGCCCAAGCGCTTGGCGCAGGCGAACAGGCGAGACTGATTGCGCTGGGCAAGCTTTGGATCACCGTTAAGTATTTCCATCCCGCTTTACCATCGTCGAAGATCGATTGGGACCGTGCGCTGCTTGATGCTTTGCCGGAAGTTCGAAGCGCGTCTGACCAACAACAATTAACCGCAGCTATCCAGCGGATGTTGGGCGTTCTGGAAGATTCGTTGACGCGAGTTGAAAAGGCAGATGCTAGCGGCCTAACCAGACCGGACACGGTTGAAATGAATTCCGGCCTGCGAACCCAGCAGTTTCGAATTCATTATGGCCTGGCATCCACACGGTCTAACGTCTTCTATGACGCGGTCGGCTTCAAGGCTGGAGCGCAATCGAGCAGCGTCGCCGTTCCGTTTGATAACGAACTAGTTGTGCGAGTAAGAACCTCACAACCCGCGGTTTGGAGTGCGGAACAGCTGCTTGGACAGCAGGAGAAAGCTTACGACGAATCACCTTATCCGTCTGTCGAGTTGCGTATTCTTTCGGCGTATCGGATCTGGGGCGCCATCCACTACTTCTTTGCGTACAAAGATTTGATGGATGAGGATTGGGACGTAGTCTTTGCTGATGAGCTTTCAAAGGTGGTTGGAGCAAAGGATGCGCAGGCGTACCATTTGGCTGTTGCCGAGATGATCTCGCGCTTGTCTGATTCGAACTCAACTGTCCAGAGCGCTGAACTTGAGCGCTACTTTGGTGAAGGCTCGCCAGGCTTGCAGGTTCGTCTTATCGAAAAGAGAGCAGCCGTGACTGCTGTGACCGATAGCGGCTCAGGCCTTCGTGTCGGAGATGTAATAACGGCAATAGATGGCGAGAAAGTTTCGGACCGTGTGAAGCGTGAGGCTAATTTCCTTTCAGCTTCCACGCCGCAGGCCTTATCGGCGGTAGTCGTTCGCAAATTGTTAAATGGACCAGTCGATTCGGTTGCGTCCTTACAGGTCAGCGATGCTGCCAATCACACCCGAACCGTGCAGGTTAAACGAGTGCTGCCCTCAATTCCCACCGTGCCGGCGGGCGCCTCTTCTTACCGGCTGCTAACGGGCAATGTTGGTTATGCAGATCTGACTCGTACCAAAGCCGAGGAAGTGGACGGGATGTTTGAGAAGCTGAAGGATGCTCCTGCGATTATCTTTGACGCGCGGGGATCGATTGAGCTGCCAGTGGCTTCGGTCGCTTCCCGACTGACTGAGGCGGTGAATCCGGCAATGGCAATTGTTACGGGTCCCATCGCTTCTGAACCCGACTTGCCGGGCCCCGGAATAAGCAGCCCTACCTCGAGTAACTTTGCGTTTCAAACTATTCCGCCGATTGACAAGCCAAAGTACAAAGGGAAGACTGTGATGCTGATTGATGAGCGCACGATTGGTAACGCGGAGCATCTGGGGTTGGCGCTGGAAGTGGCAAACAGGACAGAGTTTCTGGGAACCCCAAGCGCGGGAGCCGATAGCGACCTAACACAGTTCGTTGTACCGGGTGGCTTAACGATTACGTTCTCCGGCCACGATATCCGTCACTCGAATGCTGGACCGATTCAGCGGACGGGACTGCAGCCTGCTTTAGCATTAGCTCCGAAAATAGCAGCGATTCGGGAGGGCAGAGATGTGGTGCTGGAGAAAGCCCTTGAGTACGTTCGCCCGCCAGCCCAGCAGGCTTCCGTGCTGAGCCGCCGCTGAGAGCTTCATCCAGTAAAATGCAAGCTAATGTCAATTGTTGTTATCGGCTCTGTTGCATACGATGCAATAGAGACTCCGCACGGTAAGCGTGAACGTACGCTTGGTGGTGCCTGTACTTATATTGCGCTAAGCGCCAGCTACTTTACTTCAACGTCAATTGTCGGTGTGGTGGGCAGTGACTTCGCTGACGAAGACCGCGCTCTTCTATCAAACAAAAATGTTGATTTGCAGGGGCTAGAACAAGTCGAAGGAAAAACGTTCTTTTGGTCTGGGGTCTATTCGGCCGACATGAACGATAGGACAACGCTGCAAACAGATTTGAATGTCTTTGCAGATTTTAAGCCCAAGCTCCCACAGGCTTATGCGAACGAGCCTTATCTGTTTTTAGGGAATATTCAGCCGGGACTGCAGCGGCAAGTGCAGCGGGAGATGCCGAACGTTCGATTTGTTGGTGGCGACACGATGAACTTCTGGATTTCGTCGAGCCATGATGAACTGCTGGAGACCATCAAACACTGGGACTTCCTGTTGATAAACGACAGCGAAGCACGCATGCTGGTGAACGAACAAAACCTGAAACGTGCAGCGGCTAAGATCCTGGAGCTTGGTCCAAATACTCTGATTATTAAGCGTGGCGAATATGGCGCAATGCTATTTCGAAAAGATACCTTCTTCGCAGTGCCCGGCTACTTGCTGGATCAAGTCTTCGATCCGACCGGGGCCGGCGATTGTTTCGCGGGCGGCTTCGTCGGCTACCTGGCCGAGCGTGGGTTCGACCTGCGCGGCGGCGACTTCGATGTGACTGAACTGCATCGTGCAGTGGTTTATGGTTCGGTAATGGGCAGCTTCTGTTGCGAGCAGTTTGGGGTGGAACGTCTTCGCAACCTGACCCGTAAAGAGATCGACGCGCGTTTTGAAGACTTCAAGCGCTTCACAAATTTCTGATTCTCGGATAGCAGTCGGCGTTGCTGCGGCTCTCTGCATCGTGGTGAGCGCATTTGCCTGGTGGGCGAATCTCCGTGGGTATCTGCTCTACTACGGCGATGCTCAATCGCATCTGAATCTCAGCCGCAGCATCATCGATTCACGCACACCGGGGTACGACCAGATCGGCACAGTCTGGTTACCCGTGCTGCATCTGCTGTGTCTGCCGCTGGTCCGTTACTCCGGTTTGTGGTCCAGCGGTTTGGCCGGGACAGTTCCGGTTGCGGCGTGCTTTGTCGTTGCCGGAACGCTCCTCTTTTTGAGTGCGCGACTTGTCTACTCGTCCTCCGTTGCGGCATGTGTGGCGTGCGCGTGCTTTGCGCTGAACCCGAACATTCTCTATCTTTCTGTTACTCCCATGACCGAAATGGTGTTCGTGGCCGGGCTTGCAACGTTCCTGTACGCCGCTCTGCGCTTTCGTCGTTCACCGCACTGGGGTTGGATGTCCCTTGCTGTCGTTGCTTCCTGGTGGATGTGCCTGACGCGTTATGACGGTTGGTTTCTCGTTCCGTTCGAAGCTCTTGCGTTTGCTCTCTGCGCCCGTCGTAGTCGCACCGTGATGTTCCTGGCCTTTGCGGCTCTGGCTAGTCTTGCGCCGATCTACTGGATGGCTCATAGCTGGTGGGAAACAGGGAATCCGCTTGATTTCTACAACGGCCCGTACTCAGCACAAGCGATTCAACATGGTCAGCCTTACCCGGGCTTTGGTGACTGGCCGAAAGCGCTGCTGTACTATCGAACCGCTGGGCAATTATGCGCCGGTCTGCCGTTGTTGCTTATCGGGTTTGCTGGACTGTGCGTGGCGCTCGCACGGAAGCAAAGAAGCGCGGCAGCGATTGGCTTCCTGCTGCTGACTCCAGCCTTCTACGTCTGGAGCATCCATTCGTCAGGCAATCCAATTCACGTGCCACCGCTATACCCGTTCACTTACTACAACACTCGCTATGGAATTGCGTTAGCGGTGGCTGCTGCGTTCGCAGCGGGAAGTCTGGTGCAGGGGAGCCGACGGGTTGCTTTCGTTTTATCCTTAATCGCGATTGCCCCGTGGCTGCTCCATCCTGGGCCTGAACATTGGATTACGTGGAAAGAGTCGCAGGTTAACAGCGCGGGGCGTCGTGCGTGGACCCGTGCGGGAGCGCAGTTCTTTCAAGCGCACTATCAGGGCGGGGAAGGCATCCTGGCGTACTCAGGTACGGGAGACGTTGCAGCGATCTTTTCGCCGGCGCAGATACCACTTCGGGAAGTCCTCCACATTGGAAACGGACCGGCTTGGCTTGCGACCACCCGGCGGCCTGACGTGGTTCATCGCGAGCTCTGGGCATTGGCGCAGGAGGGCGATCCGTTGGATTGGCTTCTCTCTACGGCGAGCCAATCTCCTTACAAGCTGACCGAGCTGATCCAAGTTCGAGATGCACCGGCTCTTAAAATCTGGAGGCGCGAACCGTAGTCGCAATCATGATTCGTCGAATACCATTCACTAAGCTGCACGGTGATGAGAATGATTTTTTGCTCACCTGGCACCATGCGATTCCGACACAGGACGATCTGCCTGAGATTGCGCGGCGCATCTGTGCCCGCAATACTGGTATGGGCGCTGATGGTTGGATGCTGGTCGCCCGCACCGAGGAAGGCTTGCGAACGCGACTGTTCAACTCCGATGGCAGTGAGCCTGAGATCTCCGGCAATGGTACTCGATGCGCTGCTGCTTTTGCAGTAGAGGTGGCCGGCATCACCGGTCCGCAGCTGACGATCACCACTGCTGCTGGGCCTAAGCAACTTCGCCTGATAGAACGGTCTGCGCTGCGCTTTCTGTTCGAGATGAACATGGGAATTCCAGTCACCGTGGACCTTCATGCAACCATGCGCTTGGCTGGACGAGACTTTGACCCTGTGCTGCTGAATGTCGGTAATCCGCAGTGCGTGTTTTTTGTGGAAGAGTTTCCTCATGACTGGCGTGTCGTGGCTGCTGAAGCCGAGGCGCATCCGCGTTTTCCTAAGCGGACCAATGTCTCATTAGTCAAAGTTCTTGACCGCCACAGCATCGAAGCTGTCTTCTATGAGCGTGGCGCTGGCGAGACTCGAAGTTCAGGGACTGGATCAACCGGCGCAGGCGCGGCGGCTATTCTTCGGGGCTTGGTGGAGAGCCCGCTGGAAATCCGCACTCCGGCCGGCCTCCTCAAGCTTCGCTGGGACGACAGCATGTTTCTTACCGGGCCAGCAGAGATAGTCGGCGAGGGACTTTTCTTCCTCGATATTTGATCGGTTCGTACGGAGACCAGTCAACGGCGTCAGCCACTTCCCGTGTCATCACCGTCAGCCGTGGCAGGCTCCAGACCCATCTGCGACAGCCGGTAGCGAAGCGCGTTGCGGGTGAGTCCAAGCAGTCGCGCCGCTTGGCTTTTGTTGCCGTTGGCTCGCCGCAGTGCTTCGCGGATCATCATCTGCTCCCAATGATCCAGCGTCTCGCCTTCGGGCAGCAGGGGTGACTGTTGCGACGCGGTGGTCTGCGAGTGCCGTGGCGCTTCGATGCGTATGTCAGAAGGCTGCAGGATCTCGTGGGAGCTCAGGACCATACTGCGCTCGATTGTGTTCTCCAATTCGCGCACGTTGCCTGGCCAGGAGTGCTCCACTAAACGATCCATTGCCGCCGGGCTGATTTCCCTTACTTGCGAGCCCATGTCCGCGGCGTGCTTCTTCATCAGCGCAATGGCCAGAAACGGGATGTCTTCACGGCGCTCTCGCAGAGGCGGCACGTTAATCGGCACAACATTCAAGCGGTAGTAGAGATCCTCGCGGAAGCGTCCTCCCTCCAGTGCCGCGCGCAGATCCACGTTCGTTGCTGCAACGATTCGCACATCCACATCCCGCGTGACATTGGACCCGAGCCGTTCAAACTGGCGTTCCTGCAAGAT
>CALMAV010000548.1:10554-12266 GCA_937859895.1 uncultured Bryobacterales bacterium
CAGCTTCACCTGTATGTGGCCGGGAACGTCCCCAATTTCATCGAGAAACACAGTGCCGCCGTCGGCACCCTCGAACTTTCCGGGCTTGCTGGTGTTAGCGCCAGTAAACGCGCCTTTCTCGAACCCGAACAGTTCGCTTTCCATCAAGTTCTCTGGCAGTGCTGTGCAGTTAATCTTGACGAACGGCTTGTTCTTGCGTGGTGAATGCTGGTGGATCGCGCGCGCAATCATGTCTTTGCCTACGCCGCTCTCTCCCGCGATCAGCACCGTTGCGCGTGTAGGCGCTACTCGCTCGACAGTATGAAAGATCTCACGCATGGCCGCACTGCGCCCGATGATGTTATCGAACTGATAGCGGCTATCGAGTTGTTCGCGCAACCGCCGATTCTCGTTCTGGAGGGAGCGGACAGCCATCACCCGTTGCGCAACCGTTGTCAGATGATCGAGCGAGAACGGCTTCTGCAAGAAGTCTGCCGCGCCCATTTTCATCGCTTCCACGGCCGTTTCCACCGAACCATGGGCGGTCATTACAACAACACTGGCATCGATTGAGCGGCTGTTCAACTCGCGGATGAGCTGAAGGCCGTCCATCCCCGGCAAGCGTAGGTCCGTAATCACCAGGTCGGCCAGCGTCGCCAACGGTAGCGCCTGTTCGGCACTGGGCGCGCCATCGACATCGAAGCCTTCGCCTTCCAGCTGTAACTGGATCACGCGACGAAGTTTGTCTTCGTCTTCCACCACTAGAACTCGTCCTGCCGCCATATCTTATGTTGGTTGCTCTCTGGGTAAAACGATTTCAAACACCGTGCCCGAGACGCTATCGCTCTGCACGCGAATACGCCCGCCGTGTTCATCTACGATCTTGGCTACGATGGCCAGCCCAAGGCCAACGCCACTCGGCTTGGTCGTGAAGAATGGGTTGAAGATGTTCTCCAGGTGGTCCGGTGCGATGCCCGACCCATGATCTCGCACTTGAATTTGAATTGCCCCGGGCGATGGTAGGACAGCGATTGTAACTTGCTGCCCGCCGCTGCTGGCTTGAATGGCATTCTGCAACAGATTAGAGATCGCCAGACGAAGCAGGTCAGGGTCAAAAGCAAATGGAAGCGACCCTGCGTCACTGTCCAGCTTCAAGGTGACTCCGCGTTCTTCCCCCAAGTGCGACTGCTCGCGAAACACTTGCTGCAATACAGTCAAAAGATCGGCTGTGACCGGATGAATCTGCAGTGGCCGTGCAAAATCAAGAAAGCTGGCGATCAGGCCGCCCATGCGATCTGCTTCGGTACGGATATAGTCGGCCATCTCTGCCATTAGCTCGGGCTTGTTGCGCGCTGATTGCTTGCCCAGCATCTCTGCGGATGCGCGAATCGTTCCCAAAGGGTTACGTAGCTCATGCGCGAGCCCCGCAGTTAGTTGTCCTAAGGCCGCCAGCCTTTCACTACGCCTCAAAGAGACTTCTGCCTTGCGCAAGTTACGATTCGATTCGGCCAACTGCGCAGCAGCTTCTTCTGTCCTCTCCATTTGATTGCGCTTCGCCTTGGCCTGTTCGAAAACAAGGAACGCCACAATCGCATAGAACGAGACACGCAGTGATACCAGGCTGATGAAGTCCGGTGGCAGCACAAAGGTTCCTACGAAGGTGGGCAGCAGGAACGAGTAGTAGGCAAAGCAGGCTATCAGCGTTACGGCCACAACACCGGCCCACTCAAAGG
>CALMAV010000548.1:12276-15328 GCA_937859895.1 uncultured Bryobacterales bacterium
AGACCACAGGAATAAGAAAGATAGCGTCCAATGGGCTGGTTATGCCGTGCGTGTACCCCACCAGCAGATAACACAGGATGAGCTTGAGCGTGACCGAAACAACTTGACCGCGTTTGGATGAAAAAAAGGGAACTCGAGGCTCGGCAATCTGGAGCGCTCCCAAAAGCACAAGAACTATGGGTAAGTCGTAATTGATCTCCGGAGTGAAAGCGATCAGCGCGACGACAAAGATCAGCCACGCGAAGTCCTGAACCCGGAGCCAACTCCCCGTTTTGAAGGCCTGTTTGGGCTCCCGCCTACCATCCGTCATCCCTGCCGCCCTGTGCCAGAATAAGGGGAATCCCAGCAGTCATGAGTAATGTGAATTTGGATCCCTCCCTTCCGGCGGACTCCGGATCTCCGCAGGAAGAAACTTCTTTTGCCGACATCCTCTCCACTTTTGAAAAGCAGCATACCGACGCGCCAACCGGAGGGCAAACCTTAAACGGGACCATTGTCTCAATCCGACCTGACGTCATTCTGATTGACATCGGCCGCAAGATTGAAGGTTCACTTACCGTTGCCAAGTGGCACGACACGCAGGATGGCGAACCTACCGTAGGCGCCCAGATCGCTGTAACTGCAGGACCTCGCAATGAAGAAGGTTTCTACGAGCTTTCCACTCTGAAAGTGGAGCGTCCGAAGGATTGGAGCAGCTTGCAAACTGCTTACGCCGAAAAGCAGATTATCGCCGGTACAGTCACAGAGCAAGTGAAGGGTGGGTTCAGAGTTGAGATTGGTGTCCGGGCTTTCCTGCCTGCCTCCCGCAGCGGTGTGCGCGAAGTTGACGAAATGCCGAAGCTGGTCGGCCAGGAAATCCAGTGCCGCATTACCAAGCTGGATGTGGATAAAGAGGACGTCGTAGTAGACCGGCGCAGCATTCTTGAGGAAGAAGAGTCACGACGCCGTCAGCAGGCCTTTTCCGACCTGAGCGAAGGTGCGGTGGTGCATGGCCGCGTTCGCACGGTGATGGATTTCGGAGCTTTCCTCGATCTGGGTGGCGTTGATGGCCTCTTGCACATTGGCGAGATGTCGCACACCCGGATCAGCAAGGCCTCAGAGTTCGTAAAGCCTGGAGATGAGCTGGAAGTCAAGATCATCAAAATTGACAGTGCCACTCGCAAGATCTCACTCAGTCTTAAACAGCTGCAGGAAGATCCGTGGGCAGTCGCGGTGCGCACCTACAATACGGGTGATCGGATAACCGGTACAGTGTCCCGCTTGACTGACTTCGGTGCATTTGTCGAACTGATGCCCGGTGTTGACGGACTGATTCACCTCTCCGAACTGTCCTGGGATAAGCGTGTCCGCAAAGCTGGCGACTTGCTCAAAGTCGGCGAGCGTGTCGAGGTAGTGATTCTTCAAGTAAATGGTGCCGATCGCCGTATCAGCCTCGGTTACAAGCAGGCGTTAGACGACCCCTGGGAGGCAGTTCCTCTACACTTTCCGGTCGGTTCGACGGCTGAAGGCAGCATCACGAACTTAACTCCCTTTGGAGCGTTTGTGATGCTCTCGGACGGAATTGAGGGGATGATTCACATTTCGGACATCACGAACGAGAAGCGCATTGACCATCCGAAAGACAAGCTTGCAAAGGGGCAGGCGGTGAAGGCCGTTGTACTGGAGATCGACAATGAACGGCGTCGCCTCCGTCTCGGGCTTAAGCAGTTGGAGCCTACCACCGTCGACCACTATATTTCTGAACATCACCCGGGCGAAACAGTCAGCGGGCGGCTTTTGGAAGTGCAGGGATCGCGAGCTCGGGTGGAACTCGGCGAAGGTGTGATTGCTACTTGCCAATTGAAAGGGGCCGGAGAGCAGGCACTGACACCTAAGGTTGTGGTTGAAAAGAGTTCCGATGTTAGTTCGTTGAGTGCAATGCTGGCAGCGCGCTGGAAGCAAGGCGGAGAGTCGGCCGTACAAGGGAAGCCGGCTGCACGCGCGGGCGAAGTTCGCAGCTTTCGCATCTCCAATCTCGACCCGGCTAAAAAGCTGATCGAGCTGGAATTGGCTAGCTAACGCTCAGTTGCGGTAAAATTCTTTCGCTCGCGTCGCAAGACGAAACGGGCCCTGAAACGTCCAATGGATTGGGTGAACCCATTGACGCAGGCACTGGACATTGTGAGCTCCCAATCTGTGACCGCAGGACGGAGTGACGAGCATGCACTGATTCGTGCGGCACAGGCTGGTAATTCCGAAGCGTTCGAGCAGTTAGTGCGCGCCTACGACACCAACGTGTTACGGATGGCGTTCAATCTGCTTCACTCGGAAGAGGACGCTCGGGACGTCTATCAAGAGGCGTTCCTCCGGGTCTACCGCAACCTCTCGAAATTTCGTTTCGATTGCAGCTTCAGTACTTGGCTCTACCGCATTGTTTCGAACCTTTGCCTGGATCAGATTCGCCGCCGGAATGTTCGGCGCGAAGAAGCGTCTTCAGTAAGCACGGGAGATGGCGAGGTCGACCGATTTCAGTTTCTAGCCGAGAGCCGGGCAGACGTGGATCCCCAGCGGCAGTTGATGAGCTCGGAGCTTAACGGACGAGTGCAAGAGGTATTAGCCGAGCTGAGTCCGCGTGAGCGTATTGTGTTTGAGCTTCGTCACTTCCAGGGGATGCGCCTTCGTGCCATAGGAGAGACGGTTGGCGTCACCGAGGAAGCGGCCAAGAACTGCCTCTTTCGCGCTACCCAGAAAATGCGCGCCGCTCTTGGAGACTTCAAGTGAACTGCCATCAGGTACAGACCAATTTGTCGCTTTACCTCTATGGTGAGCTGGACTTTGCGGAGGAGGAGCAACTCGAAACTCATCTCGGTGCATGCCCGCTTTGTAGCCTTGCGCTTGAGCGTGAGAAAGCATGGCAGACTGCGCTCAATACGGAGCGCCGGGATGTTCCGCTCGACTTGCTCTCGCAGTGCCGTCGTGATCTTCACCGTCAGTTGAATTCAGATCGGACTGGAGTTGAAAGCCGTCCTTGGTGGCAGACCATTGCTCTTCCCTCTTTCTCGGGTCCGTGGTC
>CALMAV010000548.1:15338-18675 GCA_937859895.1 uncultured Bryobacterales bacterium
GTTTGTGGTTATCGGCTTCAGCCTTTCCCATTGGGCAGACCGCATTGCTATGTTCGGCAACCTGCGAGGCAGCGACATGGAACAAGCCAGCCTGCTGTCTCCTGGTACGTCACGTGTACGAACGGTGCAACCGGACAGTAATAATCGGGTTCGTCTGGTAATCGATCACATTCAACAGCAAGAGATCACCGGCAATGTCGACGACGACTATGTGCGTCAGTTAGTTCTGCAAGCCAGCAAAGATCCTTCTGATCCAGGACTTCGGATCGACTCCGTTGAGGCACTGAAAGGCCAGAGTGGCTCTGATATTCGCGATGCATTGCTGTTCAGCATTCAACACGATGAAAATGCCGCGGTTCGCTTGAAGGCATTAGACGGTTTACGGCACTTTCGTGCTGACCGTGTTACTCGTGAGGTACTGCGCTCAGTGCTGGAGAGCGATGATAACCCTGCCGTTCGTGCTGAGGCGATTGATGTCCTTGTACCTGCAGGCGCAGCAGCCAGCATTAGTCCGGACCTGACGCAAACGCTTCAAACGATAATTGAGTCTGATGCGGCAAGCGACTATCTCCGAGCACGTTGCTTGCAGATTCTGAGTGCTGAAAAGCTGCAGCGACCTTACTAACTAGTTCTGATCTGCTCCGTCCAACCTAGTAGGAACAGAGGAGAAGAGCGCTACTCCTGGAGCAGCGCTCTTCTTCAGAACGGAATCTTCGAAATGCGCTTTCTTTCTCCCGCCCTCACACTACTCTTTGCCTCCGCATTCGGTAGCTATGCGTCTGCGCAAACTATGCTTCGTCAACTGCAGTTAGCTGATCAGGTACACGCTCGACCTGCCTTCTTGGGTCTTGCCATCACCGATGTTGATGCCGATCGACTCAGCCGCCTTAAGATGACCGAAGAGCGCGGAGTCGAGGTGACAAATGTGGAAGGCGGGAGCCCTGCCGACTCAGCCGGAGTGAAGGCGGGAGATGTCCTGCTTACTTATAACGGCGAGAATATTTTGAGCGCTCAACAATTCATTCGATTGGTGCGCGAGACTCCAGTCGGCAGGCACGTTGGGATAGGTCTCTGGCGCAATAGTAAAGAGCAGCGAGTGACCATCACTCCCGTTGGAGCACCAGCGTTTCCGTTTGGAACCGGCAGAGAACAGTTCCGCAACATGGCTTCGGATTTAGGTGCTTTCAGGGGGCCTAACGGCACCCTTCTCGCGTTTCAGGGTCCGAACTCACTGACCTTTATGCCTGATATTCCGACTGTGATCATGGCATGGAACAGTTCCGCCCTAGGGTTGGAGTGTGAGCCCGTGGATTCGCAACTGGCGCAGTACTTTGGAGTGAAACAAGGCGTGCTCGTGCGATCCGTGTCAAATGGCTCTGCGGCCGAGAAGGCTGGACTCAAAGCAGGCGATGTCCTTCTATCGGTTGCAGATCAGGCGATTAAGACGCCCGACGACTTTCACCGATCGCTCCGTTCCGAACGCACGCAATTCCCTGTTGCGATAGTGAGAAATCATAAGCAACTGACGCTCAACGTAACACTTGCTTCCAAACCCGAGGAGTAAACTTGCGTGAGTCGGACTTCTTCCCGGCGAGGATTGGTCAATTCCAGCAATTTGTTGCCAAGGATCTCCGCTCCCGGTGGACGTGGCTTGAAAAACCTCGCCCTGAGCTGAAGCTTCGGCATAATCTCTCATCAGACAAATCTGTAGGCAGTACTCCTGAGATTTTCCTGTACTATGTTGCAGAGGAGAGCAATATGTCTGAGATTAGTTCTTTCGATAAAACCTCCGCTACAAATGGCACAGCCACTGTTCGAGCGCTTGATAAGAGTTTTGGGCCATCCAGCTCTCAACAGAAGCTGCGCGAAGCTCGCATTGTGGGATTGCGGGAACAGTACGAAAGTGGCAAATATCTGGTCGATGCTGCTAGGGTCAGTGCGGCGATCGTAGGCCAGCACATTAATGTGCTGGCCTAAACTACTCGTTCCGCTAGAAGTAGATCTTCAGCGCTAGTTGGATGATTCGCGGATCGTATGTCTGCGAGATTATGCCGAAAGTCCCGCTGGTAAATCCGAGGTTTGGATTTCGGAATTGGGCATGGTTGAAGATGTTGAATGCTTCACCGATGATATCTGCCCTAACACGTTCCTCATAGATATAGGTTGACTTTGAAACACGCAGGTCCAGATTGGTGCGGCTCGGACCGCGCAGAGCGTTTCGCCCTAGCGACCCATAGGTTCGAGCAGCGGGATCGGTCACCCGGGTTAGGTCCGATGTTGATAAGCCGGTTGTCGATAGGAAACTCGGATCAAACCAGTAGTTGCCCGCTTGCCCGTTGACAAGGCTGGCGTTCCTTGGATTCAAGTAAGTAACAGGCCCTATAACGTTGGGACGAACTAGATTGGCGTCGCCCGCTCCCGAAGGCCCCGGCTGATCCACCGCCTGCCCCAAGCCGGCATTCACGTCCAGCGTTTGTCCGGTTCGGAAAGAGAAGATTGGGTTCAGTGACCAGCCCTGAGTGAGCCGATTGCGCCCGAATATCTTGTCGAAAGGCAGATCCCACAATCCGCTCGCAGAGAAGTAACTCCGAACATCCTGATCGGAAGAAGCGCGGAAAGCATGATGATTATAAGCTGCTACCCTGCTGTTTGTCTCTTCGAAGCCGCTTGCGTCATCGATGCTGTGCGACAGCGTATAAGAAAGCTGAAGGTTTATCCCACCGACGTACTTCACTTCTTTGTAGCGCTTCTGCAAGCCCGCTTGCAGGCTGTTATAGCTAGCGTTTGAGCCATTGATAAATTGTGATGTCAAGCCATAGCTATCCGGGCGAGCGCCAGGTTGTGTGTTCAAGATCCGCGTTGTTGTGCCCAATATAAAAGGGTTCGCGTCTACTAACGCTGTTAGCTTATGGGAGGAGTTGCCGACGTAATCTACCTCGGCAATGAAGTCACCTGCCAGCTGCTGCTGGAGGCTCAAATTGTATTGATAGACATAAGGCGTCCGTAGATGCGGATCGACACTATACGAGTAAAACGGACCAAACGTATTATAGAAGTCGATGTCTCTGGCTGGAGGCCTCGATGGAAATGAGTTTGGCGCATTTGCGGCTGTGTACGGCTGGGTGAGCGGACTTGGGTTGGCCACCGTATTGTTGGCCGGGGTTTTAAAGCTCAGGAAGCTAGAGCCATAGAACGGCGGAACACCGTTATATTGATACAGATCCTCGCCTTTAAGAACATCATAGAAAACGCCGAAGCCGCCGCGTATGCTTGTGCGTGCGGTACCCGTCGGATCCCAGGCAAAGCCAATCCGAGGCCCGAAGTTGTTTCGATCCGG
>CALMAV010000548.1:18685-19419 GCA_937859895.1 uncultured Bryobacterales bacterium
GTCGGCGCACCCGGATCACCAGGGAACAGCAAGCCAGCAGGCGCATTTGGAAATCTCTGCGACTGCCTTCCGGGAATAAGAGAAAAAGAGCGTCCCTGGGTGTCTTTGCGAGGCGTGTCGTAGTCGTACCGCAACCCGAAAGTGAGCACCAGACCTGGTCGGGCACGCCACTCATCTTGAATGAATCCGGCGTACGATGTAGTTCGAATGTTAGATGGCGCCTGCGCACCCTGGATAAAACCGTCCGGCAATCCTAAGAGAAAATCGGCTCGATCGTTACCCGTCCGGATTGCCTGCCCATTCAGCGCGTTGAAAGAGAACTGCCCATTAGCAAACGCGTCGAAAATGGTGTTGTCCTGGAACGGCGAAACATAAAACCCGCCCTTTACTGTATGCCGTCCGTGTGTCCACGTCAGAGTATCTGAAAACTGATAAGTGTTGTTGACCACGTGCGCGGGTCCAAGTCCGGTAAAACCGAGGTTTAAACCGCTTGAAAAGCTCAGGATGGGCGGCCCGGTTGGATCATCTTGCGCGAAATTGATCCCTAGAGCTGAGGCGGTTGGCTGGCTCGAAGCTGGAAACGAACGGAGCCGATTCTGCCTCTGCGCGGTCGCACGAAACTCGTTCAGAATACTCGGCGAAATGACCGAAGTAAGGTTCACGTTCAGGAAGTACCGCCGAAGATTGCTGACCGTGGGAAAGCCTGTGACGTTCGACCCATCAAACGGATTCAC
>CALMAV010000548.1:19429-19810 GCA_937859895.1 uncultured Bryobacterales bacterium
GTGCGCCGCCCAGTGTGCCTGCAATTCGCTCGGACTCCGACACTATATAGTCGATTTTTCCGGTTGCCTCGTCGCTGTTGCTAGTGGCATTTGCACGGGGGAATAAAAAGCCGGTTGGCGAAGACGGGATAATGCCTGCCCTAATGTAAGCGGCGGCTGCAGGATCAATCTTGCTCGGGTCAATAATGCCCTGTGATGCCAAGGCTGGATTACTCTGATACCCCGGGTGCATTTGCAAGAACGTCACTAATGGGTCAGGCTGGCCGCCTCCGGTGGTGATATCACGTGAGAAATCGCCGCTTAACTCTGCCGGCGTGAAGGTGGTAATCTGCCCGGCGCGTACCGTCTGTGTCTGCCGTTGGCCCTGATAGCTTCCGAAAA